>NZ_JBBHKR010000045.1:0-37790 GCF_037389425.1 Stygiolobus sp. CP850M | reverse complement strand
CGATAGTGCTCTGTCCAGTCCCTATTCTGTTGTCGAATAAATACTTTGTAAATGCATTATTTACTGCTACCACGGGGTATTTCAACACTTTCTCCTCTTCCATAGCCTTTAGTCTGATAACCCCTGTCGTTGTCTCCTCAGTTCCTCCTATGATTTTCCCTGAGTAATTCTCGTGTATGTAAGCATGTAGGTCACCACCATCGTCCATAACTATTTGAGGCTCATACTTCATTATCTCTTCAATGTTATTGTAATAATCATTCTCGTTCTCGCCTTTCCATGCGAAGACGCGTATACCTTCTTCAACTAAGGCTGCAGCAACATCATCTTGTGTTGATAAAGGATTACTTCCAGCTAAAGCAACCTCAGCTCCTCCGGCTTTTAGCGTCTTGACTAGCGCAGCTGTTTCCTTAGTCACATGAAGGACTGCACTTATTCTGATCCCCTTAAGAGGTTTTTCCGCTTCGAACTGTTTTCTGATCTCCATTAAAGCTGGCATGTGAAGTTCTGCCCATTCTATTTGCTTTTTACCTTGCTCTGCGAGTGAGAGGTCTTTAACCTTATAGTCCATATTTTAACCTCCTTTGCTTAATCTTCACATGGAAATTTAAGTATACCTACGGCGAATTTGTTAAAGAGATGATTTAATGGATAACAATGTCTCTTCCTTACTTTGATATGTCAATAATGGTCATAGCTACTTCCTAGGTGCTCTTCCTATAACCCTATCATCATATTGGATAAGGAAAATCAATTTAGATTGGGGCTCTCCCATTTCGAGGTCAGATTCAATTAGAATGTGTGCGATTTACTAGGAAAAACGAAAAGTTACAGATAATTTTACAAAGATGTTAAACTCAATTCCTTTTCCTTATGGATTAACTTAGTTAACTAATTCTGATAGTGTGCAGTATTGAGGGAGAGATGGGATTCCTCTGTTAGGTTTAATTGGTAAAAACGACCATAACATTTTTAAAACATTCCTTAACACTATTATAGTGTTAGGGCCCGTAGCTTAGCCCGGTAGAGCGCCCGGCTCATAACGTCTTTGAGAGACCGGGTGGTCCGGGGTTCAAGTCCCCGCGGGCCCACTGGTTTTCCTTGGTTAGTTTAATAAACATGATGAGTCTTATATGCTAAAAAGTAAAATGGTTATGAAGAGCTTTTCTTAAGGATTTGCTTTCCTGGCTGAAATGCAATTTAACGATAAAGAAAATAGGAATATGAAAAGTATGCGGGGGGTGGGACTTGAACCCACGCAGGCCTACGCCAGCGGATCACTTCCGCGGAGTCTTAAGTCCGCCCCCTTTGACCAGCTCGGGCACCCCCGCGCAAGTATTTCATATTATGTCTGACTTTATATTTCTTTCCCATGCTATTAAGGATTTATTTTACCCGCCTATACGTGAACTTATATGATACAATGAACAGCTTAGGGATTGTAATAAAAAGCAAAAATCTTAATTTATACTCTGATTGTAGTTTTTAGGGGTAAATATAGTATGGTTGCTCACTCTAAAGGTTATAGGACTAGGACTAGAAAGTTACTAACAAAAAGCGTTAGGGAGCGTGGTGCTGTACCACCTTTAAGTTCTTTAATGTATGAGTATAAGGAGGGAGAATACGTAACAATAAGAATCAATCCCTCTATACATAAGGGGATGCCCCACAGAAGATATCATGGTAGAGTAGGTATAATAGTGGGAAAGAGAGGAAAGGCTTACGAGGTTAAAGTAACCCTTGGTGATAAGGAGAAGGTAATTATCGTCAGACCTGAACATTTAGAACCTTTTAATGGCGTTAAAAGGTGAAAATTTTTGTCCTATTCCATTCGAGTTATAGAAGAGCATCATATTCCTTATTCTGTAGCTAAAAAATACCTACAAGATTTAATAAGTAATGGTAATTCATCGAATCTACTTCAGAGGACGTTCGATTACTTAAATTCTATCTCAAAGTGTGATAGTAAGGGAGCAGAACAAATAATGGAGGAGTTAAAGGAAATAGTTAAAAAAGAAGAACTTAGGGCTATGATTGCTAGCCTATGCCCTCAGACTATAGACGAGGTTAGAATTATTTTGGCAACTGATACTTCCACAACTTATACTACAGAACAAGTCCAAAAGATTATTGAAATAGTTAAGAACCATATGGAGAGTTGAGGTTTTTACTTTTAAAATTATATAATACAGTGTATGCAAAGGAAAAGACCAATTAAGGAGCGGATGGAGAAAGCAGTATACGTCCTAGACTATCTAAGGGAAGGTAATCCTCTTGACAAACACACTGTACATAAAAACAGACCAGTACTTCAACTAGTAGGAGAAGATTATTTCATGCTTATGGAAGCTTCTCCTCTTAATTCCCACCAAGACTTTCAGTTGGAGCAGAGAATAGAGTTAGTAGACAACTCTTATCTGAAGATAGACTTTCACATCACATATGAGGATCTCACGTCTGTTGCTAAGGATGAACTAGTGAAAGTACTGAGATTAATAGTAGAAAATAAAGCCAAGTTGTTTACGGAGTTTTTCAATAAAGCTGAGCCTTTAACGTTAAAATTACACGCACTCGAGCTATTACCTAATATTGGGAAGAAGACGTTGAAGACAATCTTAGAAGAACGAAAGAAAGAACCCTTTAAAGATTTGAGAGATATAGAACAAAGAGTCGGGATAAAGGACGTTATCGGAATAATAGTAGAAAGAATAATAAAGGAAATACAAGGAGGTGAAAAATACTATCTCTTTGTATATCCATTGGAAGAGAAGAAAAAACCTACAGAACACTTCGTGTATTTGGGCTATTTGGAAAGATTGAGTAAAGATGCCCAGTAAGGGTCAGCATTTTTTAATAGATTTAACAGCCATAAACAAAGTAATTTCTTACGTTGATTTTTCCAAGAGACCTATTATCGAAGTAGGAGGAGGAAAAGGTGCTTTAACTACATTACTAAGACCGGACTTAACTGTTGAAATTGATAATTCATTAACTAAGTATTTGAAGGATTATAACCTCGTAATAGCCGATGCCGTAGCTTCGCCTTTTTTTAGGGGTCAGGTAGTTTCATCACTTCCTTACTATATAACTTATGATTTTATGAGAGAAATGGTAAAAAATTCTAGGATATTTAGACTAGTTCTTCTATTACAAAAAGATTTTATAGACAAAGTTTTCAACAAGGCTACATATATATCATTTACACTCCACTATCATTTTACCATCCATTCTAAAGATATAATTCCTCCGAGAGCTTTTTCACCTAGACCTAGAGTTTATTCTCAAATAGCAATCTTCGAGAGAGTTAGAGATTATAATCGGCATGTGGACGAAGTTCTAAAGTGTGTTAGTTCGTATAAGAATAAAAAACTCAATTCAGTAGCTAAATTGTGTGGATTAAATGTCACTTCAGATAGGAGGATAAGGGACTTTAAACCATGTCAAGTAATAGAGTTATTGAATTTTCTGGGTATAGAATATGTATAAATGAAAACGTTTATGAACCAGGGGAAGATACAGAAATACTCCTAGATCTTTTGAAGATCAATCAAGGAGACAAAGTATTAGACATGGGATCTGGAAGCGGCATTCTAGGTTTCTATGCGATAAGAAAAGGGGCTAAGGTTACGTTTATTGATATAAATCCTTATGCAACTGAGGCAACTCTATGCACCCTTAAACTAAATAACGTGAACCCCGAGAAATTTGATATAATTAACTGTGATCTTCTCTCTTGTTTACGTAAGGATGTAGCTTATGATGTAGCTATTTTTAATCCACCTTACCTTCCTTACGAAGAGTACAATTCTTGGATAGGGTATAGTTGGTCTGGAGGTAAGAATGGGATCGAAGTCCTTCTGAGATTTCTTAATAGTATTAGAGCTAAAAGAATATATATTGTATTCTCCTCTTTATCGGATTTTGACAATTTACTTATAGAAATTAAACATATAAATTATAAAATAACAGATAAGAGGGAAATAACAATAGGTTATGAGACAATTATGGGATTGGAGTTGGTAGCTAATGATAAGGCTCATCGTCGTGGAACCTGAAGGAGCATATAACGTAGGTTTTATAGCTAGACTTGTAAAGAATTTCAGTGTAGATGAATTCTATTTAATTAATCCTAAATGTAACATGCAGGAAGCAATTAATTTCTCTGCCCAAGGTAGGGAGATATTAGAAAAGAAAGTCGTTATAGTTTCCAATTACGATGACGCGATTGAAGACCTTGATATAAAGATAGCTACCTCAAGCATAGCAGATAATGAAGGAGATTTATTGAGAAAGTCGATTAAACCATGGAATCTGGACAGATTTATTGAGGATAACAAGAAAATAGGGTTAATATTTGGTAGAGAAAGCGTAGGGTTAACAAGAGAGGAGATCATGAAGGCAGACTTCTTACTACATATACCTGGAAATCCTGAATACCCAGTCTTGAATTTATCCCATGCAGTCGGTATAATTTTATATGAAGTTTTCAAGTTACGAAACGTTAAAAAGGCAGAAACAAATGAGGGTGAGAGAATTTCGAGTGAGTCCATCAAACTCCTAGATTATTACTCTAAAAAAATAGTAGATATGTTAAAACGTAGTGAAGGAGACGAGTACATGTATATTGCCCTCAAGAGAGCTCTTCTAAAAGGTATCTCTAATGAGGTAGAAGCAAGGACGATTATAAGGCTTTTACGAAAGGTGTACGTAAAAGTTAGCATTGCTGAGGGAAAGAGTGAAGATGAAATAGAGTGAAAATTTTTTATAAAGGTTGTTGGATTAAAAGTTAGTCATGTCATCAAAAGCTAGCTCGACGATTAAGGACAAGTGGAAGCTTAAGAAGTGGTTTACGATCCTAGCACCTAAAGTATTTGGGGAAGTACCCTTAGGTAGTACTCCAGCTTTCGATGTCTCGCAGACGATTAACAGAAAAGTTGAGGCAACACTTTATGATTTAACCGGAGATTTTAGTATGGTTTATGTGCACTTATATTTTAAGATAGTAGGGAATGAAGGAGAAAGAGTAGTAACGAGATTCGCAGGTCATGAGTTATCCAGAGACTATATTAGGTCTTTAATTAGAAGAAAAAGTTCGAAAATAAACGCAATAATAGATGTAACAACTCAGGACGGGTATGTAGTTAGGGTTAAGGGACTAGCTCTTACTACATACAGGGCTCATAGGTCACAAAAAACAGCTATTAGGAAGATAATGGCTGACATTGTTACAAAGAAGGCTGCAGAATCGACATTTGATCAATTTGTACAAGACGTTGTATTTGGTAAACTAGCTAATGATATATTTCAAGAGGCTAAGAAGATATATCCTCTTAGAAAGGTAGAGGTCGAGAAAACTAAAGTAATTAAAGTTCCTGCATCATAACATTTTTATGAAAGCTGTAATATTAGCTGCAGGTCAAGGTGAAAGATTAGAACCTATTACTCATACTCGTCCTAAACCTTTTATTCCTATCTTAGATAAACCTCTAATTCTTGATACAATAGAGCAGGTAAGAAAGTACGTAAATGAGGTTTTAGTCGTAATAAGTCCTGATCATAAAGAATATTTTGAAAAAAACATAAGTGGTATAGCACTAATCGAACAGAAGGAAGGAAAAGGAACTGGAGCTGCACTGAAAGCCGTATCTTCAGTAATTAATGATGATTTTATCTTGATTTACGGTGACGTGTTTATAGGAGATAAGAGTGTTCTTAAGCAATTCTTAAGCGAAAAAAACGCAATCCTTGGCGTAGAGGTGAAAAATCCTAAGGATTACGGAGTTCTGGTAATGAACAACGGTAACTTATCAAAAATAATAGAAAAACCAGAAATACCGCCTTCTAACCTTATCAACGGAGGGATCTACAAGTTTTCTCCTGACATATTTGCCTACCTAGATAAAATTTCCCTATCCGAAAGAGGTGAGCTAGAACTTACTGATGCCGTGACGATGCTAGCTAAAGAATCGCAAGTCAAGGTTATTAGATATCAAGGATTTTGGCTAGATATAGGGAAGCCGTGGAACATATTAGATGTGAATAAATGGGTTTTAGACAATTTACCTTCCAGTGAAAATTTCGGTAAAGTAGAAGAAAATGTAAAAATTAAGGGAAAGGTTGTCATTGGAGACGGAGTAGAAATAAAATCCGGTACATATATAGAAGGACCAGTTTTTATAGGGGAAGGAAGCGTTATCGGTCCCAACTCTTATTTACGTCCTTATACTGTTCTAGCAAAAGATAATAAGGTAGGAAATGCTGTGGAGATAAAGGAGAGCGTAATCATGGAAGAAAGTAAAATCCCTCATTTAAGTTATGTAGGGGACTCTGTTATTGCTGAAGATGTGAATTTTGGGGCTGGTACTCTAATAGCTAACCTGAGGTTTGATGAGGATGAAGTAAAGGTTAATATCAAAGGCAAAAAAGTAGGAAGCGGACGAAAAAAACTTGGTGCTATAATAGGAGGTCACGTGAGAACGGGTATAAATGTTACAATTCTACCCGGTGTTAAGATAGGAGCTTATGCTAGGATATATCCTGGGGCTGTGGTAAATAGAGATGTAGGGCGTGGTGAATTTTTCAGGGCTTAGCAGTAGATGAAACTATTTTTATTATATCGTTATTTTGTAACTTATAATCATCTCCTACTCTCATTTTGTTTCTAACATTTATTGCATAGAGAAAACCTTTAGCAAGCTCAGAGTGTATTTCTTGAGCTAAATCTTTCGGCGTGGATCCTTTTCGTATTAATATCGCGTCCGGAAGTACGTTACCATTATGGTCTGTCAACTTTTTCTCGTCCTCTACGGGATAAACCACTATCATTCCCAGAGCATCAAATACAGCTGAGTTTATCGCCTGCTGAACTCCGGTGCTCCCGTACTCTTCTAAAACGTTTTTCTTTATATAATCTAATGCGTCTCTCTGTTTTTGAGGGAGTTGTTTTAGCACCTTAAAGTCTCTTTCACCTGGGATATATTCTATCAAGCCGCTCTTAGCAGCTTTTCTTAGAGCTAATTCTGCCTCTGCACTAGTTGGTATTACCCACTTGTATTTTTTAGTAAGTTTTTGGATAAATTGTTTTGCTTCTGGTATATCTGACTTATTTGCTGCTATGATAATAGGTTTAGAAATTTTCCTAAGTTTTTTGCTAAAATTTCTGAGATCTTCTTCGCTCCATTGCATTAATTTTAGATTTTCTAACTTTGTTTCTCTGAGTGTTTCTATAATGTGATATTTGTTAATTGATAGCCCTGAGAGCTTAGATAAAAGCTCGTCCACGGGATCTCTGTTAGTGAGATCGACGGTTCTTGCAAACTTTTGCCAATCTTTAGATATAATAGAAAAGAACCATTCCTCAATTTCTTTTTCTATGAAACTTATATCTTCTTCAGGATCCCTTATACCCGGTTTTACTGGAATTCCTTCTTCATTTGTACTTCCGCTAGCATCTACTACATGAATTAACACGTCAGCTTTTCTTAACTCATCAAGGAATTTATTTCCTAAACCTCTTCCCTCATGGGCACCTGGAATTAATCCTGCCACATCTACTAGTTTAACTGGAATAAAGCGATAATCGTTGATGCATATTGAATTTCTGGGGTTACATTTAACATTAAACTCTTTATGTACACAGAGTTGTTTTACGTATGCAACACCCACATTAGGTTCAATAGTTACGAAAGGTCTATTAGCTATCTCTACATCTAACATAGTTGCAGCAGCAAAAAATGTACTTTTCCCTACGTTCGTTTTTCCTATCAGTCCTACAGTTATCATTCAAGATATTATCGGACAAATGAGTTTATTAATTAGTTGTTAATTAAGTGAGTAGAAGAATTATGGCATCATCAATGTATAGTTACATAGAAGCGACATGGCAAAAAGAGGAGTGGAAAAAGAGTGTGCTGAGGAAAAGGTTAATAGAATGGAGAAGAGATGAAGCTATTGTAAGAGTAGAGAAGCCGACTAGATTAAATAGAGCGAGGGCTTTAGGTTACAAGGCTAAGCAAGGTTTTGTAGTAGTCAGAGTTAGAGTAAGAAGAGGAGGTTTAAATAAGCCTAGACCTAACAGCGGCAGGAGACCCAAAAGAATGGGTGTTTATGGATACTCCCCATCTAAGGGGTATAGGTGGATTGCCGAAGAAAGAGCTGCAAGAAAGTTCCCCAACTTAGAAGTCTTAGGTAGTTATTATGTCGGAGAGGACGGTTTGTATAAATACTATGAGATAATAATGGTCGATCCAAACCACCCAGTCATTAAGGCTGATCCTAACTTAAAGTGGTTACAAGACCCTGCTAATAGGAAGAGGGTATTTAGAGGTTTAACAAGTGCTGGAAAGAAAGCTAGAGGATTAAGGAAGAGTAGAGGGTTAAAAGGAACGATATCACATAAGTGGAAGAAGAAACAGAAAGAGAGAGAACTAAAGAAAAGACACGAAGCTTCAAAGTACTATAGATTACAGAATTTCAATAAGATACCTGGGAAATGAAGGTAGCTTTTGTTTCAATTTCTGTATTTTGTCACGAAACAGAAGATAGAAATAAAATACTTAACTCATTAGAGTACTTTTTTAGCTTAGACAATGCCGAAGTTAAGGATAGCGTAGTTCAAGGTCACTACGGCAATAGAATTGAAATTATAGAATACAAAATGAAAGGAAGAGAGGCTCAAAATGTTTTCGAGAAGATTCTTAACTCATTAGACAAGATGGATCTAATTTTATTAGCGTCTACTTTGCAGGCAAGGACTGACAAAGGAAAATTACATTTAAGGATAGATAAGCAGAGATTTATAGAGGAAAATAAGATTTTCCTAAGAGACGGGGATGATGTTATAAAATTAGTAATATCCTTTAAGAACTTTAGGAATACAGATGAAATTGTTGAAGAGCTGAAATATCTTGTTAGTAGAGACCTGCGTAAAGACAATTGAATTAAGAGAGTATGCCAAAAAACTGGGCTACGATGAAGTTCTTTCAGAGGATAAGTACGACTCCAGATATAGACTTTCTTTGGAATTAAGTTCTAAAGAGGAGTTAGCTAAGTATATACGTAAGATTAAAGATAATAAGGTAATCTTGTTCGTAAAGCCGCTATCATTTGAGGCTTTTAAGTATTCTTTACAATCTCCCAAAGTAGCAGCTTTGATATTAGACAGAAAAAACATAGGACTAATTGGTAAGAAGGGTAGTTTGAATTTAATAAGACAAGCCAAGAAACCGGTTGAAATCCAGTTAAAAAACCTAGAGGTAGACGTCATCTATAAAGTAATCCAGTGGAATAAGTGGATTGAATATCCTATTCTCTCATCGTGTGCTTCGAAGTTTAATGAAATATGGTCTCCATTATCTAAATTTTCCCTCTTAGTAACATTGGGTGCTAATGAGAGCGACGCGTTAAAGTGGATTTATAATAACCCTACATTACTAATTGGTAATTATGATAGGACAACTACTTATTGATGTCGTTATATTTATCTGGCTTGTCATTCTCACATTATATTCAGTTAGGTATAAGGTGATATATTTCAAAAAATTGAGGGCTGGTAAAAACGTTAAGGTGAAAAGATATATCGTATTCGAAATGATCCCTACCCCTTTTCCACAAGCTGAATTAGAATCGGCAATTCGTAATGCTGTAAAGGAATTAGGAGGTAAGGCTTGGCTAGAGATTTCTAACCCAAAAGTAATATTAACTTACCAAAATTACGGGGTTATATCGAGTACTAGAGCTGGATACAAAATAGTTATCGCTAGTCTACCTCTCGTAAAGAGCATCAACGGGCAAGAAGTTTTACTAGTCCCCAGAAGAACTACAGGAAGCTTAAAAAGGGCAAAGAAATTAATAGGTATTAGATGATGACGCCGTCCCAGACTGTAAGAATGATGTGTACGCGACGAGCTGAATAACACTTTTTTACCTAAAGTATGTACTCATAATTGGGAGAAAAAATTGGCATTTGGACCAGCGGCAATGGGATATGATAGAGCCATAACCATATTCTCTCCAGATGGCTCATTATACCAAGTAGATTATGCATTTGAAGCTGTAAGAAAAGGATGGACTACTTTGGGAGTTAAAACAAAGTCTGCAGTAGTACTATTATCAGAGAAAAAGAAAGCAACACAATTATTAGATGTTGACAATATAGAGAAAGTTTATCTGCTAGATGATCATGTAGGTTGTAGCTTTGCCGGTTTAGCTTCAGATGGCAGAATTTTAATTGACTATGCTAGGTCTCAAGCACTACAACATAGGTTAATTTATGACGAGCCTATAAATATTGACTATTTGACCAAACTTGTGGCTGATATAAAGCAAGCCTATACACAACATGGTGGAGTAAGACCATTTGGTGTAGCACTGATAATTGGCGGAGTTGACAAAGGGGGAATACCAAAATTACTTATGACAGAGCCTAGCGGACAGTTCATGCCTTATTATGCAGTAGCAATTGGACAAGGAGGTTCTGTGGCAACTGAGTATCTAGAGAAGAATTATAAAGAAGATTTATCAGTAGAAGATACAATACTTTTAGCACTCAGGGCTTTAGCTTCTACATTAAAACCAGGTGAGAAATTAGCTTCCTCTACAGTAGAAATAGGCTATGCCTCTACAGATGTCGGAATTTTCAGGAAGATGTCGGTTGAGGAAAGAACTTCTATTTTACAGAAGTTATAGGGGGGCGTTAAAAAATATATGACGAAAAAGGAGGAAATGGTTATTGCTAGATACGAACACGGGGGAGAAAGGTTTGAAATATTAGTGAGACCGAAAGAGGCTATGGATTTAAGAAATGGGAAGAGTGTTAGCTTGTCTGACGTAGTCGTTTCAGATACTATTTATAAAGATGTTAAAAAAGGTTTGAAAGCATCACCTTCTTCCCTAAAGAAAGTATTTGGTACTACTGATTTTGAAGAAGTGGCTAAACAGATAATACTAAAAGGTGAGATACCGCTAACGGCAGAACAAAGAAAGGAAATACTAGAGAATAAAAGGAAACAAGTGATAGATTATATAGCTAGGAACGCGATAGATCCAAAAACTAATTTACCAATTCCTAGAACTAGAATAGAAATGGCTATGGAACAAGCTAAAGTTCAAATCGATCCAAATAAGGACGTCGAGGGACAAGCATTACAGATTGTAAAGGAAATAGCTAAAGTAATTCCTATAAAGATAGCTAAGGCTTTAATTGAGATAAAAGTAGATCCTAAATACAGTTCAAAGGTTAAGTCTCAGTTACATAATTTGGGAGAGGTAAAGAAGACTAATTGGTTGGGAGATGGGACATTAGTAGCTGAAATAGAGATACCGGCTGGTGCTCAACAGGAAGTTATAGATAAGCTAAATTCTCTAACTAAAGGAGAGGTTGAAGTGAAAATTGTCCAGGTGAAATAGATGGTAGAAAATTCAGGTTCTAAAATTTTCTATCAAGATAGGAGTATTGTCACACCAGGTGATTTGATAGCTGAGGGAGAATTCCAAGTTCCGTGGTCTCCTTATTTTTACAAGATAGGTAATAAGTATTATTCGGCAATTACGGGACTTCTCAGCGTGAAAGAAGGAAATATTTTCGAGGTAATACCTCTTGAGGGTCAGCGTTATTATCCTAGAATTGGGGATACAGTCATAGGTTTGATCGAAGACATAGAAATATATGGATGGGTAGTCGATATTAAATCTTTTTATTCTGCATATTTACCAGCGTCTTCCTTGCTAGGAAGGGCAATAGCACCAGGAGAAGATCTGAGGAGGTTTCTAAACATAGGTGATTATATATTAGCAAAGGTTGAAGCATATGATAGGACAATTAATCCAGTTTTAACAGTTAAAGGTAAAGGATTGGGTAGAATATCTTCTGGGGTTATAGTGGAGATCTCTCCTGCTAAAGTACCAAGAGTTATAGGTAAAAATAAGAGTATGTTAGAGGTTTTAACATCAGAGACTGGTTGTGATATCCAAGTAGCTCAGAATGGTAGGATTCTCGTAAAATGTGCAAATAGCTTAAGTGAAGAAACGGCAATAAGTGCCATCAACATCATTCAATCAGAGTCGCATATAAAAGGCTTAACAGAAAGAATAAGAGCTTATTTGAGAGAGAAATTAGGTGGGAGTAAAAATGATGCAAGTGCAGAAGCCAAGACTAATACTTGAAAATGGGCTAAGGACTGACGGTAGAAGACCTGACGAAATGAGGCCTATAAAGATAGAATTGGGAGTATTGAAAAACGCAGATGGTTCGGCTATTTTTGAAATGGGAAATACCAAAGTACTAGCGGCGGTTTATGGACCAAAGGAGATGCATCCAAGGCATTTAGCTTTGCCAGATAGGGCATCTTTGAGAGTAAGATATCATATGACACCTTTTTCGACAGATGAGAGGAAAAATCCTGCACCTAGTAGACGTGAAATTGAGTTATCTAAAGTTATAAGAGAGGCTTTAGAGTCTACAGTGTTAACTGAATTATTTCCGAGAACAGTTATAGATGTCTTTATGGAAGTCTTGCAGGCAGATGCAGGAACTAGGTTAGTGTCTCTTATGGCAGCGTCGATGGCTTTAGCTGATGCTGGTATACCTTTGAGGGATTTGATAGCAGGAGTGGCAGTAGGAAAAGCTGATGGAATAATAGTTTTAGATCTTAATGAGCCGGAAGATATGTGGGGAGAAGCTGATATGCCTGTCGCAATGCTTCCCTCTCTAGGACAAGTAGCTTTGCTTCAACTTAACGGTAATATGACTCCTGAAGAGTTTAGGAAAGGTCTTGAGCTTGCTCAAAAAGGGATTAATATTATTTATAATTTACAAAAAGATGCTTTGAGGAAGAAGTACGCAGAATATAAGGAGGAGTAAAAGAAATGTCAGTTACACCTTCTAATCAAAATATAGTCCCGTTTGTTAAAAAGGAGAATATACTAGCAGCATTAGATAGAGGAGTCAGGATAGACGGCAGAAAGTTGAACGAATATAGAAAACTTTCGATAACTTTGGGATATGCAAAAAAAGCTGAGGGCTCGGCTCTAGTTAAGTTAGGTGACACTACTGTTTTAGCTGGTGTAAAACTAGAAGAAGAGGAACCATTTCCAGATACTCCAAATCAAGGTAATTTGGTCGTTAACGTTGAGTTATTACCATTAGCTTATGAGACTTTTGAACCCGGCCCACCAGACGAGAACGCTATTGAGTTAGCAAGAGTAGTTGATAGAAGTTTAAGGGATTCCAAGGCTGTAGATCTATCAAAATTAGTGATTATACCTGGTAAAAAAATATGGACAGCATGGGTTGACGTCTATGTACTTAACTATGACGGAAATATACTTGATGCTTGTACTTTAGCTTCAGTAGCCGCGTTGTATAATACAAAGTTACCTAAGATAGAGGTAGAGGGAGAGAATGTTCGTATTATAAGAGAGGAAAAAACTGATATTATTCCAATTAATTATCCAGTTGTTACTGTAACTGCAGCGAAAATAGGAAACCATATTATTGTAGATCCGAACATTGATGAGGAAAGTATAGCTGATGTGAAGTTATCAATCTCATATACTAGAGATGGTAGGATAGTTGGTATGCAGAAGAACTTCAGTGGTAGTCTAACTTTGCAAGATGTAGATATGATGGAGAATATAAGTAGGAGTGCAGCTCAATATTTACTCGAAGAACTTAAAAAGTACCTTAACCTTTAAGAGTGTGAAGAACTATGGGGAAAGTTACCGGAATAGCAGGTAGATTTGGACCGAGATATGGATCATCGCTGAGGAAAAAGTGGAAAGAAATAATGGAGAAAAGGTATAAAGATCATCAATGTCCTGTGTGTAAAACTACCGGTAAGGTAGTCAGGTTAGCGGCCGGTATATGGTATTGTGAGAAGTGCGGCGCAAAGTGGGCGGGGCTTGCCTATACGCCGTACTAGAGTTATTCTCACGTCTACTAGAGACGCCCCGGTTAGAGTTAGATCGTTTTTGAATGAACTCGAAGATATTATACCTTTCTCAAAGCGTATAAACAGAGGTAGACAAAGCCTAGATGCAATTCTTAGGAAAGCCAAGTTTTTTCAAGCATCGTATCTTGTGGTTGTTGGGATAAGAAAGGGTAATCCTTGGTTTTTTCTAGTTTATGATCTTTATACCTCTTCTCTAAAGTATAACCTTAGAATTTTGGGAGTAACATTGAGGAAAGAGATACTAAAGGTCGAAAAAGATTCAAAAAAAGTAAGAAAAGGATGTATAGGGTCAATAGAACATGATACAATAAAGAAATTGTTACTAGATTTAGGCTATTATTCGATATCTTCATGTGATGCATATGCATACGGCGAGGCGATTATCACTGAAGGTAATAAGAAGTTGTATCAAGTAAAGTTCTTAGATAACCAAAATAATATTTTAGGTCCCATAATTAGGTTTGATTATAATGAAGGTATTGATCGAAATCAAATTTGAGAATGTAGATGACAGCTTGAGGAAAATTTTGTTTAATTCGATATTATTGGAGAAGGTAGACCAAAGAGTAGTAAATATTGACAAGGATAAAAGTCTTATTATAATAAGTGCTAATTCGATAAGTAGGGGAAGAGCTATAATGAACTCTTATATATCCTGGATATACACAATAATAGAGACATTAAACAAGGTGAAAAATAATGACCGAAAGAATACCCCCCGAGCTTAAGGCTGAGATTGTAAAACTTCAGCAATTACAAGATCAACTTAATAGAGTATTAACAGAGAAAAGTGTTATAGATAATCAATTACGTGAAGTAAATAAAGTTTTGCAAGAATTAACTCAGCTACCTTCCGATGCTATAGTATATAAAATGGTAGGAAACTTATTAGTTAAGGTCAATAAAGACGAGATTCAGAAAGAACTAGACGAACAGAAGACTATACTTGAGTTAAGGTCAAGGACTTATCAG
Organism: Stygiolobus sp. CP850M; assembly: GCF_037389425.1. Lineage (NCBI taxonomy): Archaea > Thermoproteati > Thermoproteota > Thermoprotei > Sulfolobales > Sulfolobaceae > Stygiolobus > Stygiolobus sp. CP850M. The sequence goes on along the minus strand of NZ_JBBHKR010000045.1, from coordinate 22,869 downwards.
AACCAAGAGGCTAAGTTGAGAGCACAACTCGAAGAGAGGCAAAAGAAGGTCAACGAATTAATGGCTAAGTATTATCCACAAGGCAGTGGAGTACCAAAGGCTTAAGTAGTCATTACAACGATTTTTTATACTGTGTTACGCATTTATGCAGACTATAGGGAAAAGGAAAGTGGGATTCCAGATCTTCTTAAAGATTTTGGTGTGGTTGTTGTTTTAGAAAATTTAAGCGTTGCAGATTATGTGATATCCGAGAGGATCGGGGTAGAAAGGAAGTCGGTTTCTGACTTAGTAGCTTCAGTTTATGACAAGAGGTTTTTCGACCAGTTGTCAAGGCTGAAGGAAGCTTATGAAGAACCCTTCTTACTCGTTGAAGGGAAGCTAGATTATGTGAGAAATATTACGGATAAATGGGACGCGATAAATGCTGCCCTTATATCTGCATTAGTGGACTACGGAGTTAGGATTATCTATTCTACGAGCAAAAGAGATACTGCTTATATTCTATATAAACTAGCTGATAAAGTAGTAAATCATCAAGATAATGGATACAGAAGTATTATCAATCTTCATGATAAGCCTAAGTTTGAGAGCTTGAAAGATATACAAATATACGTCGTGGAGTCTTTGCCTCATGTAGGTAGTAAATTAGCGCCTAAGCTTTTAGAAAAATTCGGTTCAATAGAAGGATTATGTAAGGCCTCTATTGCAGAACTGGAAAAAGTCATAGGGAGCAGAAAAAGAGCTGAAGAAATTTACAGAGTTCTTCATACAAAGTATGTTGCTGACAGCGAAAATAGGCAGGAGAAAAAATCAGGAGGGATATTAGATTTTCTCTAAGTTACAATCTTAATTGCATACTGAATTTCTTTTTCTCGGCCTTCCAATCAACATTGACCGGTGGTAAGCCAGATTTACTCCTAAGATAATTGTATGCCGATAAGGCTGCCTTAACTCCCTCCGCTGCTGCTACTGCTGCTTGTTTGTAGGGAGTTGATGTCACATCACCAGCCGCAAATACACCCTCCATACTTGTTTTTCCTAGCTCATCAACTATAATTTCTCCTTTATCATTTAATTTCACTAAATCTTTTACAAAGTCAGTTCTCAGCTCATAACCCATCTCTATAATAACTCCTTCTACCTCTAACACCTCAGTCTTTCCGTCTTTTAAGTTACTTATCACTATTCTAGAAACTTTCTGATCTCCTTGTATTTCCTTTACAGTATACCCTAAATATAACTTTATATTATTGTTACTAAGTACACCCTTAACTAGATTTTCGTCTGAACCTACTAACACTGCGGATCTAGATATATAATAAGCTGGCTTTGCATATCTGGAAAGTAACTCTATCGCCTCTAACCCCGGTTCTCCTTCACCTACTACAGCCGCAGGTTTGTCTTTAAAGAAAGCGGCATCGCATATTGCACAATATGACACACCTTTTCCTTTAAATTCTTGTTCTCCTTTCACATGGAGTTCTCTAGGAGTTTTACCGAATGCAAGGATCAAAGTCTTTGCTATATACTCTCCTTTTATTCCCTTTACTAAGAAAATATCTCCCTTTTTCTCGATCTTATTTATTTCTTCTCCGTAAATAAACATAGCTCCGAATTTTTTAGCCTGCTTCTCTACTTTTTGAGCTAAGGCAAGTCCGGTAGATGACTCTATTGCGGGATAATTCTCTATAAGTTCGGTCAACGTAAGTTGTCCTCCTAAATCTTTTGACACTACTAATGTCTTCATTTTCTGTCTTGCTGTATAAAGGGCTGCACTCAAACCTGCTATTCCGGCTCCAATTATGATCACATCATATACAATATTTTCGCTCATATATTGATTAAGTAAGTTCTTATAATAAAAATTTAATTTATGAAACAATCTTATTGGATATTTTCGCTCATATATTGAGTAAAATTGATAATCAATGAACTTTAATTAATTATTCTCATAGTTGAGAAAGTTATAAACTATCGTAAGTATAACTCCCAATACACTTTAATATTCAAACTCATTACTTACTAACTAAATACGGTGATATAAGCCTTGCCACGTTATAAGACAGTAGAACAAGTACTGTCTTTAATGAAAGATGTAACAAGAGTTAGAAATATCGGTATAATTGCTCATGTAGATCACGGTAAAACTACAACGAGTGATACATTATTAGCAGCATCAGGAATTATTTCCCAGAAAGTTGCTGGTGAGGCATTAGCGTTAGATTATCTATCTGTAGAGCAACAAAGAGGTATCACAGTAAAGGCTGCTAACGTCAGCCTCTACCACGAGGTTGAAGGTAAAGGTTACGTAATTAACTTGATTGATACACCAGGTCACGTAGATTTTAGCGGTAGAGTAACTAGAAGTCTTAGAGTTTTAGACGGATCCATTGTTGTTGTTGACGCAGTAGAAGGAGTAATGACACAGACAGAAACAGTATTGAGGCAGAGCCTCGAAGAAAGGGTAAGACCTATTCTATTTATAAACAAAGTAGATAGATTGGTAAAAGAGCTAAAACTTAGTCCTCAAGAAGTTCAGAAGAAACTTACGGATCTGATAATGGAAGTCAACAACTTAATAGAGATGTATGCTGAACCAGAATTTAAAGAGCAATGGAGAATTAGACCAGAACTAGGTAACGTGGTATTTGGTTCAGCTAAGGATAAGTGGGGATTCACGGTCCCCATGGCAGCTAAAAAGGGAGTCAAATTCAGTGATGTAGTAAACGCTTACTCAAGCGGAGATAAATCAAAGATCGAAGAATTAAGTACAAAATCTCCCATACATGAGGCTCTTTTAGACACTGTAATTAGGTTAGTTCCGAACCCGAGAGAGGCTCAGAAGTATAGAATTCCGAAGATATGGAAAGGCGACTTAGACAATGATTTAGTAAAGGCAATGCTCAATGCAGATCCTAACGGACCTATCGTACTCATGATCAACGATATGAAAGTTGACCCTCATGCCGGTCTTGTTGCTACTGGTAGAGTGTTCTCAGGAACTTTGAGAGCTGGAGAAGAAATCTGGCTTGTGAACGCTAAGAAGCAGCAAAGAGTTTTACAAGTAAGCCTTTACATGGGTGCAACGAGGGAATTAGCCGAAGAGATTCCAGCTGGTAACATTGCAGCTGCACTAGGTCTTGACGCGGCGAGGTCAGGTGAGACAGCAATAGATGTGAGGTTCAAAGACACTAATTTTGGAAGCTTTGAGAGCCTACACTACGTTTCAGAGCCAGTAGTGACTATTTCAGTAGAACCGAAGAATCCGAAAGACTTAACTAAGATGATTGATGCTTTAAGAAAGCTAAGTATTGAAGACCCTAACTTAGTTGTAAAAATTAATGAGGAGACTGGCGAATACTTGCTTTCAGGTATGGGATTCCTTCATTTAGAAGTATCGTTACAACTATTAAAAGAGAATTACGGTGTAGACGTAGTAACAACACCACCAATTATAGTTTATAGAGAAAGCATAAGAGCTAAGAGTCAAGTGTTTGAAGGTAAGTCGCCCAATAAGCACAATAAGTTGTATATAAGTGTAGAGCCGTTAAATAATGAGACTATCGAGCTTATTGCGAACGGTACAATAAAGGAGGATATGGACAATAAAGAGATGGCTAAGATATTGAGAGATAATGCTGGTTGGGACTATGATGAGGCTAAAAAGATAGTGGCGATTGATGAAAACATAAACGTCTTCGTTGATGCAACCAGTGGTGTACAACACCTGAGAGAAGTAATGGACACTATAATCCAAGGATATAGGCTAGCTATGAAAGAGGGTCCATTAGCATTTGAACCCGTTAGAGGAGTAAAAGTAGTGCTTCACGACGCAGTAATACATGAAGACCCAGCCCATAGGGGCCCAGCTCAGTTATACCCAGCAGTGAGAAATGCGATTTTCGCGGGCTTCCTAACCGCTAAGCCCACATTATTAGAACCTTTACAGAAGCTTGACATAAGAGTACCAATGGAGTATGTAGGTAATGTATCTGGAGTTATAACTAGGAAAAGAGGAAAAGTACTTGACATGACTCAAAGTGGAAACGTTGCCAGAATTACCGCTGAGATCCCAGTATCAGAGTCTTTCGAATTAGCCAGTGAATTGAGAGCAGCAAGTGCGGGTAGAGCATTCTGGGGAACTGAGTTTAGCAGATGGGCTCCAGTTCCAGACAGCTTACTAACTGATATCGTTATGAAAATAAGGGAGAGAAAAGGAAAGCCCAAGCAATTGCCTAAAGTTGAGGACTTCTTATCGTGATTTTATATGGAAGAGATTAACGTTTTTAGAAATACTAATGCTATTTTTTTCGACTTTGATAATACATTGGTTTCTTTTGAGGAAAAATCACACGAAGCATTACAGAAAGTAGTAGATGATATTTACAATTACGTAGTAGAGAATTATTCAAATAATAAGCTTGAAAAAAATGAAATTAAGAAAGTTGTTTTTGAGATAGCTAAGTCTTTAGATGAAGAAGGCGTTTATGACAGAAAAATATGGTGGCAGACAGCTTTAGATAGGTTGGGAATCAAAGCAGGGATGGAGGATTTATACGAATGGACGCAAATTTATTGGAGCGTTGCATCCAATAACGTGCCTTACGAGGATGCATTAGACCTTATTGAGTACTTAAAGAGGAAAGGTTTCAAACTAGGCATAATAACAAATAGTGATGGAGAGTGGGGAGATAAGAAATCAAGGCTTTCAAAGTTTCCTCTAATTTCTTATTTCGACATAATCATCATAGGAGGAGAAAATAATATCAAGCCTAAGCCTAATGTAGAACCGTTTATAGTTGCTTGTGAAAAGATGGGCCTTAATACTAATTCATGCGTTATGGTAGGCGACGATCCAGTAAAGGATTGTTTAGCGGCTAAAAAAGCTGGATTAAGAGCTATACTTATTGATAGAAAAGGGCGAGTTAAATACGCTGAATTATATGCGGATTACGTCGTAAACAATCTAAAGGAATTAGAAGAAATATTCTAAAATATATCTGATAATAGAGCGTAGAATTTTTTAGTCTCTTCTCTGTGCAGACGATTTAAATACGTGAAATAATTGACCTCGTTAGAACCTTCCTTGTGTTCTATTTCCCCAAAGTCTTCTAGTGCTACATAAACATCAAAGTAACTTTCCTTTATTCCCTTAAGCGTGTGGAAAATTGTAGTCATTATTTTTCCGTTAGAATAGAGGATTGATTTATAAAGAGGAAGGATTGTATTATAATCAAATCTTTTACCTTCAATGTTAGTGATTAATGTTCTAATTTCTACCGGTAGCTCAATAACTTGGTTTTTAATATAGTTCATAAAAACTTCCAATGAAGTTAGCCTAGTATTCCTTAAGGTGTTTATTATCAAAGGGATAATATTTTCCTCTATTATTTTAGCCTCCTCTACTGTCAATATATCGTGACTAGAATGATAATACTTATAATTTATGGAATGAAAGGATATGGTTGGGATTCCAGCACTTAAGAATCTATAACTATCTGTGTAAGGCGACGGATAACTCACATCTGTGATGTTATTAGAAAGGGGTATAGACAATATTGGCGTGTAGTATACATAGAGAGAGTCGGCTATATTATCAAGCGAAAGAACAAACTTTGTACCCTCAAGTCTCTTTGCATTATTTTCCACGAACGTTTTAGAGCCACATGCCCACGAGAAACTTTCAAAATAACAACCGCTCTCTTCTGCAGTAAATGTTATAGCATGGATTTCGTTATCATACTTTTCATTCATGAGTTCAGTCAGTAACGCTACTCCAACGAGATCGTCATGCTCGCCGTAAAACCAATGGTCGTGATGCGCAGTAACATATATTTTTTCATCATTCTTGCTGTTAGATATGCCTTCTATACTGTAACCAATAGAATTTTTAAAGATATTCTCAGTATAGAATCTGCATTTACCTTTAAGAAATTTAAGCGCATTTTGGGTTACGAAAAATGCTGGAGTATAAGGTGGAGGTTGAGGAGAATTCTGGAGTAATATTCTATTTTTCAAAACTACCTTTCGTAAAGTATCATCGTTTAATGTAAAAATTAGTACTTTTCCTTCGTTACCAAGTAATCCGTATTTTACGTTTAGTTCCGTCAAGTTATTCAAACTAATTATCTTATAGTTCTCAGTCTCGAGATCAGCTGAAGGCGAGTAAGGTAGTGTAACTATATCGCTTTTAGGAACTTTTCCCCCCTCACATTCTATTTCTAGTTCCTTATTAGACCAACTAAGGACTTCAGTCGGGTATATCTTAATTTCATCGAAGTGGGGCTCGAACTGAGCCTTAATTTGCTTTACAAGATATTTTTCTTTCCTATCTCCGCTAACTACTTCCCCGTATCGTGAAAGCTCTTTTACCTTTTCATATAATCCCATATTTATGAGTGTAGTTGAAGATTACATAAATAAGGTATTCCCTCACAATGGAGTTTTTGAGATCATACTCGGAACCTCAGGTATATCTGAAAATCTTTCTCCTATCGGTATAATTAGGGACGGAAATAATTACTTTTCAAAAATTTTTAGGAATACGTTAACTTATTATAATCTAAAAGCGAGAAACTCATGCATAATTAACGTTACTCACGATCCTATGATTTTCTATAAACTTTTATTTGACGAAAACAGTCCTGACTTAGGGAAAAAAATATACGACGGTATCCCTTACTTAGAAAATGCCATAAGTATTCTTTCTAACTGCGAAGAAGCGGAAGTAAAAAAGGAATTCTCTATTTTCGAGTATAGATTTGTAAAAATAGTTAACGAAGGAGTTATCTATAAGGCGTTCAGCAGGAGCGATTCACTATTTATTGATTTACTTGTGCATGTAACGAGACTCGATATTTACTCGAAGGAGGAATTGGAAACGTATTCAACAGTGATACAATATGAAGTGAAAACTATAGCCAGGCTATCGCCTAATCTTTTGGAAATTCTTAGGGATCTTGTCGCATTAATTAATGCTAAAGGGTTAAAAATCAGTTTATAATGCTTATTATGATGAGCTTCACAGTAGCCCTTATTCAAGGAGATGGGATAGGTCCAGAAATAGTGTCAAAGTCAAAAATAATCTTAGCTAAACTCAATGAAATATACAGCTTACCTATAAACTATGTAGAGGTAGAGGCCGGTGATAGGGCTCTAACTAAATACGGGGAGGCATTACCTAAAGAAAGTCTTAAAATTATAGATAAGACTGATATGATCCTTAAGGGACCTGTAGGGGAGTCAGCTGCTGATGTTGTTGTAAAACTAAGACTTATGTATGATATGTACGCCAACTTAAGGCCTGCTAAGTCTCTACCAAATGTTGAAAGTAAGTACTCGAATGTAGACATTTTGGTTGTGAGAGAAAACACAGAGGATCTTTATAAGGGCTTTGAGTATATTGCGGCTGACGGGGTAGCGGTAGGTATGAAAATAATTACATGGAAAGCCTCAGTAAGAATAGCTCAAATGGCGTTAAATGAAGCTTTAAAAAGAAGGAAGAAAGTAACATGCGTTCACAAATCTAATGTAATGAGGGTTACGGATGGTTTATTTGCAGAGGCATGTAGAAGTGTGCTAAAGGGTAAAGTCGACTATTCTGAGATGTACGTCGATGCGGCTGCCGCTAATTTGGTGAGAAATCCTAATATGTTTGATGTAATTGTTACAGAGAACGTTTATGGGGATATACTAAGTGATGAGGCTGGACAAATAGCTGGAAGCTTGGGTATATCTCCTTCTGCAAATATTGGGGATAAAAAGTCTTTATTCGAACCCGTTCATGGTGCCGCTTTCGATATTGCTGGCAAAAATGTAGCAAATCCTACGGCATTCTTGTTGTCTGTGGCGATGATGCTAGATAGGATGTATGATTTATCTAAAGAGGATAGGTATGCAAAAGCTGCAGATGCTCTGCGTAATGCCATTTATAAAGTATACGAGGAAAAGAAACACCTAACCCCTGATGTAGGGGGTAACAGTACCACGGACGAGCTGGTAAATGCGATTTCCCATTATCTAAGTTAATGCTTAAATAACGTTAGTTAATAATTCAAGTAAGGTGATGTAAATTATCTCAGCGTCAGATAAGACCCCTAAATTCTAAATTTGATCCTCTAAAAATGGAGGATGAAGTATTAAAATACTGGAATGATAATAATATATATAAAAAACTTAAAGAATATAATAATAAATTACCTAGAAAGTTTCTATTCATAGACGGACCTCCTTATCCTTCTAGCCCCATTCCTCACATAGGTACGGTATGGAATAAAGTGATAAAAGACTGTATATTACGTTACGAGAGACTAGCTGGTTATCGTACTTACGACCAGCCAGGTTACGATACTCATGGTTTACCGATAGAAGTTGCTACCGAAAAGCAATTAGGTATACAAAAAAAATCAGACATTATAGAAAAAATAGGGGTTGCAAACTTTATAAATAAATGCAGGGAGCTAGCGTTAACTAACGCCTCAGCCTTAACACAGAACTTTAAGAACGTGGGAGTCTTCATGGATTGGGATAACCCTTACTATACTCTGGACAGCACGTATATTTCTAACTCTTGGGCAGTAATAAAGAAGGCATATGAAAGAGGACTTCTATATAGAGATGTCCACGTCTTACATTGGTGTCCTAGATGCGAAACTACGTTAGCGGATTATGAAGTTTCTGAGTACAGAGACCTCGAGGATCCCTCTATATATGTAAAGTTTAAGGTTAAAGGAACACCGAATAAATATCTACTCATATGGACGACTACGCCATGGACGATCCCTGCTAATGTATTTATCATGATAAATAAAGAGTTTGAGTATGCCGAGGTCGAAGTAAAAGGCGAGATTTTGATCATCGCAAAGGATAGAGTGAGAGAAGTTATGAAAGACGCCGGAATAACAGAGTATAAGGTATTAAGGATATTTAAGGGAGATGAATTAATAGGGTTAGAATACGAACACCCTCTACGAGATATAGTACCAGCACAATCTAAAGCTGAAGGATATCATAAAGTTGTTGATGCAGGCGAGAATGTAACCTTGACTGAAGGTACTGGATTAGTTCATTCAGCACCAGGTCATGGTGATGTAGACTTTGAAATAGGCAAAAAGTATAACATGCCCGTTCTCATGTTTGTTAATGACCAAGGAATCTACACGGAAGAGGCTGGTAAGTATAAGGATAAAAAGGTAAGGGAAGTTGCGAATGAAATAATAAATGACCTGACGGATAGAAACGCTTTACTATATGCAGGTAAAATCGTTCACAGATATCCAGTATGCTGGAGATGCAAGAGTCCATTAATACTAAGAGCTATAGAACAATGGTTCATCGGCGTGTCTAAACTCAAGAACGAACTTATGTCAGAAATTGATAACGTGAATTGGGTTCCTGAGTGGGGGAAGACTAGGATAGGAAATATGGTTAAGGAAATTAGAGATTGGGTTATAAGTAGGCAAAGATTCTGGGGAACGCCCTTACCTATATGGGTATGTCAGAAATGCGGAAATACAATAGTTGTAGGTAGTAAGGAAGAGCTGAAGAAAGTTGCAATAAACGACGTACCCGAAGACCTTCACAGACCTTGGATAGATAATGTTAAAGTTAGGTGTAATAAGTGTGGAGGAGAAGCTGTAAGAGTTCCAGATGTTGCAGACGTATGGTTTGACAGCGGTGTAGCATTCTTTGCAAGTTTAGGCGAGAATTGGGAAAAAACCTGGCAGGAGATAGGTCCCGTAGATCTTGTGTTAGAAGGGCATGATCAGCTTAGGGGTTGGTTCTTTAGCCTCTTAAGAGCTGGAGTTATATTACTGGATAAAGCTCCTTACAAATCGGTTTTAGTTCATGGGTTTATGCTTGACGAACAAGGTAGAGAGATGCATAAGAGCCTTGGGAACTATGTTGAGCCTTCTCAAGTGATCAGTAAGTATGGTAGAGACGTTCTGAGACTATGGCTATTGAGAAATACTACTTGGGAGGACGCTAAATTCTCGTGGAAGTCTTTAGATCTTACTAGGAGGGATCTTAACGTAATATGGAACGTTTACGTGTTTGCATCCACTTATATGAATCTTGACAACTTCGATCCGAATCAATATACATTTGAATCACTAAAGCGGTATCTCAAACCAGAAGATAGATGGTTATTATCTAGGTACTACAGAATGCTAAGGGAAGTTACAGAAGCAATGAAGAACTACAAAGTTCATGAACTGGCTAATAAGGTTACGACGTTTATAACAGAAGATGTAAGTAGGTTCTATCTTAGGTTAACCAGAAAGAGAGCATGGAATGAAGCTAATGACCCTGATAAGATAGCGATGTACTATGTGTTGTATCAGGTTCTCAAAGGTTCGTTAATATTGCTATCTACAGTAACTCCCTTTATAGCGGAGAAAATTTATCATGACTTCGTTGTTGACGGATTGGAGTCAGTTAGTATGGAGAGAGTACCAGAGGTAAAAGAAGAGTTTATTGATAAAGAGATAGAGGAGGCATTTGAACTGGCTAAAGAAATAGCTGAAGCTGGTCTTAATGCTAGAGCTAAAGCTGAGATAAAACTAAGGTGGCCGATAAAAGAAGCATATGTATTCTTAGTTTCTGAGCAAGATCGTAGGTTAGTTAGTAACATAATAGATGTATTAAGGTCAATGCTTAACTCCAAGGAGGTTAAAGTAGAGGGTATTGAGGGCTATAAGAGATTTAGTAAAGTAAAGGCACTTCCTAATAGAGGAACTATAGGTCCAGAATTTAAGAAACTTTCAGCTAAAGTAGTGTCCTATATAGAGGAGAACGGAGAAGATGTTGCTAACGATATTGTAAACAAAGGAATACATGAAACAGTAATCGAAGGACAACCCGTCCAAATAAAAGTAAATCACGTCAATATTATAGAGGAAACTCAGCTTGGGTATGTTTCTGCAAGGTTCAACAAAGGTGTAATTGTAATCAATAAAGAAATTAGTAAAGAGGAAGAAGAGGAAGGAATAATAAGAGACCTTGTAAGGAGAATACAGTTCATGAGGAAGGAACTATCCCTTAATGTTAACGATTATATAAATCTTACAATAAAAGCACCAGAAGAGAGAGCGTCTATAATTAAGAAGTGGATTAATTATATAAAAGAAGAGACTAGAGCAAAAGAAATAACAATCGGTGAAGCCAAAGGAGAAGTAGTTATAGATTGGGAAATAGAAGACGAAACATATACGATAGGAGTAAGCAAGGCTTGATTTTTCCCTACCCTAGAAGGAAAAAGTTAATCGTTATACTCTTTATCTCAATTTTAGACGTAGAGAGCTCACTGAGCGAAATTACCATAAAACTATCTTACGTATTGAGAACTCTAGCCGAGTTCAGAGTAAGCGAGGTTTTATGGGTATATGAGACCGAGAAAGAGAGGAAAGGCTGGAAATTGATTAAAGAAATTTCTGATTATGCACTTACACCTCCTTACTTAAAGAAGTACATTCCTAAAAGAAAGTCTCTCTCTAAGGTCGGACTTCTTCAACCTCTCAATATTACGTCTCACCAAGTTTCGCCAGAATTTATTGAAGGAGAGATCCGTCTGGGCAAAAAGGGAGATTTCGGGCTTAGGTTCTCCTATGATTATTTTCATTCCGATTATGTTATAGTAAGTGATAGCTTAGCAAAGAAGGTTAAACCTTACTCCTTTTACCCTTATTATAAAGGGTTTACTTCTAGATTAATATCCTATCAAAAGATGCTTGAAAAAGTGACTCATTCAGATAATGTAATTATAGCCAGTAGATCTGGAGTTAATCTAAGCCAGGTTGAAGGCAAGATTAGGGAGGTATATGAAGAGAAAGGATTATACTTAGTAATTGGCCCTCCTAAACACGGGGTTTTAAGGGATTTGCACGATTTTAAGGGGTTTATAGTAAATTTTATACCGAAACAAGGAGTTAAAGATGTGAGAGCTGAAGAAGCTCTCCAAGCCTCCTTAGCTTTACTTAACTTCATACTGAATTAAAATAGTTACACTTATAAGCTAATGGAATTTAAGAAAGAGGGACTGAGGGAAATTTAATGGGTCATCGTAAGTTATCCTCGCCAAGACGTGGATCAGCAGCTTTGCGTCCCAGAAAGAGGTCTAGAGAGTTCCTTCCAACTCCTAAGAGCTGGCCTATAATTCAATCTAATGAGCCTAAGCTACTCGGTTTTATTGGTTACAAAGCCGGAATGACTCATATTTTCATGATTGATGATAAACAAACTTCCCCAAATTACGGAAAGGAGATATACGTTCCAGTTACTATATTAGAAACACCGCCAATTATACCGGTTGCCTTGAGAGCTTACTACATTAACTCAAAAGGAGAACCAGCTGTTCTCACTGAATATTGGGGGGACATTAATGATAAGCTAATGAAGATATTGAGCGAGAGAAAGATAACTAATCTGAAATTAGATAAGGAAAAAATGAAGGCTAAACTTGATGAAATAACAAATAATCTGGATAAGATAATAGCCCTAAGAGTTTTAACTGTGACACAGCCTTATCTAGTTCCCTCTTTAGGGAAGAAAAAGCCCGATGTAGCTGAGATACAAATAGGTGGAGGTAGCGGTATAAAGCAGCAACTCGAGTATGCTCTATCAATACTAGGTAAGGAAGTACCGGTGAAAAATGTGTTCAAGGAGGGACAGTTGATCGATATTATTGGAGTGACAAAAGGAAAAGGATTCCAAGGAGTAATAAAAAGGTATAGTGTTGTTGAGTTACCAAGATGGCATAAGCACAGAAAAGGAAGCAGAAAAATAGGTGCTAGAGGTCCTTCAATATCAACCCCAAGTTATACTCCTCAACCCGGTCAGATGGGCTTCCACAGAAGAACTGAGTATAATAAGAGGATACTTAGGATAGGAGAAGATCTCAAAGAGATAAATCCAGCAGGAGGATTTGTTAATTATGGTTTAGTAAGGAACACGTACTTAGTGATTGAAGGATCCACCATAGGCAGCAAGAAGAGGCCGTTATTCTTGAGGTATCCTATAAGACCTACTTGGACTCCTCAGTCAGCTCCTAAAATAACTTATGTAAATCTGACCAGCCAACAAGGGTGAAAATTATGTATTTAGAACTAGTATCAAAAAAGGTTCCAATCCTAGATCTTCAAGGTAATAAAATAGAGGAGTTAGAACTACCAAGTTTCTTTAGTTACCCGGTTAGAAAAGATCTAATAAGAAGAGTGTTTATCTCAGAATTTACGAAATCACTTCAGTCCAAAGGAAGAGACCCTATGGCAGGGAAGAGAACAAGTGCATTAAGCTTTGGAATAAACCTAGGATTAGCCAGAGTTCCAAGAGTTAAGCAGAGCGGGGAAGCCGCACTAGCACCGAACACCGTGGGTGGAAGGTTAGCATTTCCTCCTACCACAGAAAAGAGAATAATAGAGGAAGTTAATGAGAAGGAGAAAAGATTAGCAGTGATAAGTGCACTTGCAGCCACCGCACTTCCTGAATTCGTAAAAGCTAGGGGTCATAGATTTTCAGCACAAGAGCTCCCAATAGTTGTAAGTGATGATTTAGAGAAGGTAGATAAAGCTAAAGTATTGGTTAACGAGGTATTTCCCAAACTCAGTGTTTATGAAGATATTGAGAGAGTTAAAGATAGAGTGAGAATAAGAGCGGGCAAAGGAAAAATGAGGGGTAGGAAATATAAAAGAGCAAAGGGTCCTCTTATAATTGTTTCAGACATTAAGGCTCCTATTGTAAAAGCTGGCTCAAACATAGAGGGAGTGGATGTAGTTGCGGCTAATTTAGTAAGCGTTATTCATTTAGCTCCAGGTGGTCATCCAGGTAGGTTAACAATATATACGAAGTCATCTATCGATATTTTGTCTAAAAGATTACAAGGGAGAGTGATTTCATGATAGTGAAAGAGTTTTTAGCCACAGAAAAAGCTATTAGACTACTTGAGTCTCAGAATATCCTGACAGTTATAGTTGATAAAAATGCTACAAAACCTCAAATTAAAAAAGAGATCGAAAATATGTTTAATGTAAAAGTAGAAAAAGTAAACACACTCATTACACCGCTTGGAGAGAAAAAAGCATATGTTAAGCTTAAGAAGGAGTTTAATGCGAGTGAAATAGCCCACAAATTAGGTATATTGTAAGGTGATGTAAATGGGTAAGAAGTTGCTCCAACAAAGAGCAGGACGTGGAGGAATTAATTTCAGAAGCCCAAGTTGGAGAAGAGTAGGTCCTGCAAGGTATCCCAACATTAATGGAGATCATAAAGGCAAGGTAACAAACATACTACATAATCCGGGGGTAAATGCACCGGTTGCACAGATTAAGTTAGATACTGGAGAAACGTTCTTCATTCCTGCTGTTCAAGGACTCACAGTAGGTCAAATAATCCAGATAGGAAGTGATGCTCCAGTTAGTAATGGTAATATAGTTGAAGTAGGCAACTTACCAGAGGGAACAGTAGTTTGTAATGTAGAAAAGACAAGGGGGGATGGCGGTAAATTCGCCAGAGCTGCTGGTGCTTACGCAACTATAATAGGAAGAAGTGGAGATAAAGTCTTGATAAAGCTTACCTCAGAAAAAATAGTTCAAGTAAGTGCATCTGCAAGAGCGACTATTGGTGTAATAGCCGGGGGAGGAATTACAGAGAAACCGTTATTAAAAGCTGGAAATAATTATTGGAAATATAAAGTTAAGGCTACTAAATGGCCACATGTAAGGGGTGTTGCTATGAACGCAGTATCACATCCACACGGTGGTGGATTACATCAGAGCGTAAGCAGGCCATCAACTGTTTCAAGGAATGCACCTCCAGGTAGGAAAGTTGGTCACATAGCAGCTAGAAGGACTGGAAGGCGTGAGGGAGCATGATTTTTTATTTAACTTTTAAATATGAATTTGGGGTGATTACGTGTCAATAGAATATCCATCAGAGTGGAAAAAGTTCAAATATAGGGGTAAGACGTTAGACGAACTTGTAAATATGCCTATGGATGAATTTATAAAGCTCTTACCCGCAAGGCAAAGAAGGTCTCTAACTAGAGGATTTTCAGATAGGCAAAGAAGACTTCTAGAAAAGATAAGAAAATATTTAAGAGAAGGAAAATATAATAAGGTAATTAAAACTCACGTAAGAGATATGATAATATTACCCGAAATGGTAGGTTTGAAGTTTGCAGTTTATAATGGTAAGGAGTTCGTTGAGTTTCAAGTAACGCCGGAGATGATAGGTCATTACCTAGGTGAATTCTCGATAACTACGAAGAAGGTAGAACACGGTGAACCTGGATTAAAGGCAACTAGATCAAGCCTATTCCTAGCTATGAAGGGATGAAATATGGCTTCATGGACTTATCCTCAATTATCTATACCTGAAGATAGAGCAGCTAAAGCTGTAATAACGAACGTGGACTCTTCAATACGTGATTTATATAATGTTTGTAAAGCTGTAAGAGGTATGAAATTGAATGAGGCTAAAGCTTTCCTAGAAAGAGTATTAAGGCAAGAAGAAGCGTTACCTTTCTGGAGATATTCTCATGGAGCATCCCATAGATCGAACATATCAGAGAAATGGAAAGTTAAGAGCGGTCGATACCCCAAAAAAGCAATAAAGTATGTGCTTAAAGTCTTACAAAATGCCGAAAATAATGCAACCGTAAAAGGGCTAGATATTGATAATGTAAGGATAGTTCACATAGCTGCGCATAGAGGAGTAACTATAAAGAGGTATATGCCTAGAGCCTTTGGCAGAGCAACACGTAAGTATAAATACACTTCTCATATTGAAGTAGTTTTGGCTGAGGTGGAGTAAATATGGTTTTGATAAAGAAATATTTCCTACAAAAGTCTATGATTAAGGTTAAGGTAGACGAATACTTAGCTAAGCAATTCTATAATGCAGAGTATGCGGGCGTAGATATAATAAAAACTCCTATTGGGACTAGAGTTGTTATATATGCTGGGAGACCTGCTTTCATTATAGGGAAGCAGGGTAAGACAATTAAGCAATTAGCGCAGATTTTGGAAAGACTGTTTGGGTTAGAAAATCCGCAAATAACCGTAACTACAGTTGAGAATCCAGAACTTAACGCGAGAGTTATGGCATTTAGATTGGCAATAGCTCTAGAAAAAGGGTATCATTTCAGGAGAGCTGCGTTCATAACAATCAGGAGAATTATGAAAGCTGGGGCTTATGGTGCAGAAGTTGTAGTTAGTGGAAAGTTAACATCTGAAAGAGCAAAATATGAGAAGCTTAAAGAAGGGATTGTATATAAGAGCGGACAGCAGTTAGAAAGGATTGTAGATAGGGCAATAGCAATCGCGATGTTAAAACCTGGTGTATACGGTGTTGAAGTCATAATTACAAAGCCCATGAAGAGTGTGGACAAGATAGAACTGAGAGAAAAACCAAAGGGAGGAGAAGAAGGAGGAACTGTTACAGTTACGAATGTGAGTTTCATCGACGAGAACAAAGGAGGTAGTTAAAGATGCCCTTAAATCCAAAGGAACTTAGAGAAAAAAATGTGAAAGAGTTACTCGATCAATTAAAAGAGTTACAGTCACAGATGTTAAAACTGAGGGCTGAGGCGAGATTAGGAACTTTAAAGAATACAGCTGCTATTAGAAATACAAGAAAGGATATAGCAAGAATATTAATTGTTTTAGCTGAGAAGAAGCAAGGGAAAACTGAACAAGCTACTTCTCAGTCTTCTTCTAAACAGGAGGCCAAACAATAGTGGATTTAATTGGTGGAAAAGTTACTATTTTATCTTATCCTGATTCTTCTCTTCTCAACAAATCTGGAGTTATAATAGATGAAACGTATAAGACTTTGGTTATAGACGTCGGTAAAAGGAAAGTTAGGCTCTTAAAAGAAAATGGAATTTACGCGATAATTTTTAAAGGTAGATTTTTTGTGGTATCTGGGATTAAGTTAGTTGGTAAACCCGAGAAAAGGTGGATGTGATGGGTAAAAAAGGTCAGCTGATTAAAAGCGTAGGTATAGAGGGTGTAGAAGCTCCTTCAAAAGCTTGTGATGATCAAAACTGTCCGTTCCATGGGAGTTTAAGAGTAAGAGGGTTAATACTAGACGGCATTTTAATAAAGTTTAAAGCTATGAGGACGGGAGTGGTTGAAAGAGAGTATTTATATTTCAACACGAAGTACAAGAGATACGAAAGGCGTAGAAGTAGGATTCATGTTCATATACCTCCTTGCTTAGATGTAAAGGAAGGGGATAAAGTTATAATCGGGGAAACTAGACCAATAGCTAAGTCAGTATCATTTGTGGTCTTGGGAAAGTCTAGGTGAGATATATGCCTGAGAAGTTAAACGTTTTAGGAAGTAGAAAAGGCTTCACTCCTGCACTACAGCATTACAGTAGAGTAGTTGTTGCAGATAACAGTGGCGCAAAAGAAGCTATGATAATCGGAGTTTATGGATATAGAGGAGTATTAAGGAGAGTTCCTTTTGCTAACATAGCTGATCTAGTAATGGTAAGTGTTAAGAAAGGGACTCCAGAAGTAAGGAAACAGAAGTTCAAGGCAGTTGTAGTTAGGCAGAGAATGCCCTTTAGAAGACCTGACGGAACGTGGATATCTTTTGAAGATAATGCTGTAGTAATTGTAAACCCTGATGGAACTCCTAAAGGTACGGAGATTAGAGGACCTATTGCTAGAGAAGCTGCTGAGAGATGGCCTAAAGTAGCAAGCATAGCCACTATGGTGATTTAAAATGGTTTCATCTAAGCCGGTTAAGCAAAGACGATTAATAAGAGAGTCACCCAAACATCTAAGACATAAGTTACTAACGGCTAAACTTTCAGAGGATTTAGAGAAACAATATGGAATTAAAAGATTGCCAGTAAGAAAAGGTGATACCGTGAAAGTTATGAGAGGAAACCACATAGGATATGAGGGTAAAGTCATCGATGTAAATACTAAGACTGGGAGGATTGCAATAGAGGGTTTAACTAGGAAGAAGGCGGATGGAACGCCGGTTTTCATTTGGGTTCATGCCTCTAAAGTTATGATAACTAAGCTAGATACTAGTGACAAAGAGAGAATCGCTACTATTGATAGGAAAAGAAAAGCTAGAGAGGAGTATCTGAAGAGAAAAGAGGATAAAAAGGAGGGAAGTTGAAATGACACACATTACACGATTTGAAGCTCCTTGGTTCTTAAAGGCACCTAAAAAAGAGTATAAATGGATAATAAGGGCTTCAGCTGGTCCCCATAAACTGTCCGAAAGCATACCTTTAGCTATTCTGTTAAAATACTATCTAAAAATAGCTGAGACTACGAGGGAGGCAAAAAGGGTAATTTTTGATGGTAAAGTACTTGTAGACGGTAGAGTTAGAAGGGATTATAAATATCCAGTAGGTTTAATGGATGTAGTTGAGATACTATCGGCTGATATAAGAGTGAGGCTTATTCCGAATAATTTAAGATTCTTAGATATAGTAAATATTAGTAAAGAAGATGCTAGATATAAATTTGTCAGAATTTTGAATAAGACCACTCAAAAGGGTGGAGACATTCAGCTAAACCTTGAAGATGGTAGGAATGTGTTGATACCTAAAGACAAATTGAAAGACTATAATTTATCTACTTTAGATACATTAAAAATAGAAATACCTTCGCAAAACATCATTAAGAGTTATTCGATAAAAGAAGGAAACTATGCCATAATAACGGGAGGTAAAAACGTCGGTATCGTAGGTAAAATAAAGAGTATACAATGGGCTAAATATAAAAGAAGAGTATATAGTATAGTGACTCTCGAATCCAGTAATGCAACCTACCAGACTAATCTTATAAATGTGATGGTCTTAGGAGAAAACGAGTTAGATCCAAACGTAGGGGTGAAGTTATGACTGAGCAGGCAGTTCAAAAAAACTTTATGAGAAGGATTATTCTAGATAAAGTTACAGTAAATATAGGCCTAGGGGAATCAGGGGAAAGATTACAGAAAGCTTATCAATTACTTCAAGATTTAACTGGAGCTAAGCCTGTATATACTAAAGCTAGAAAATCAATAAGAGAGTTCGGTGTAAGAAAGGGAGCACCAATAGGAGTTAAGGTGACCCTGAGGGGAGAAAAGGCTGTAGAATTTCTTAAGAAAGCATTAGCTGCTGTTAACTACAGAATTAAGGCATCGAGTTTCGACGATTATGGGAATGTAGGTTTTGGAATTACTGAGCACGTTTTAATACCAGGTACTAGGTATGATCCTGAGGTTGGTATATTTGGTATGGATGTCGACATAACTTTGATAAGACCTGGCTATAGGGTGATGAGGAGGAGAAGAAAGTATACAAGGATACCTAAGAGACATAGAGTAACTAAAGAAGAGGCAATGGAATTCCTTAAGCAAAGCTTTAATGTGACAATAATAGAAGGGTGATGGATATGGGTAAGTATAGACCTCCAGCTGAGAGAAAGCATGGTAGAGGAGTTCAAGTTTGCCAAAGATGTGGTAGTAGGGACTCTGTAATTCAGAAATACGAAATGTACTTGTGCAGACAATGTTTTAGGGAAGTCGCATATAATATGGGGTTTAAGAAAACGAGGTGACAGTTATGCCTTCCTTAAATCCTCTCGCAAATGCGTTAACTACACTTTATAATAATGAAGTAAGGAGGAAGAAGCAGGCAATAATCATGCCTGCATCAAAGCTAATAATAAATGTGCTCAGAGTACTCCAAAAGGAGGGCTATATTGGTGAGTTTGAATATATTGATGATGGTAGAGCAGGTAAGATAACAGTGCAATTACTGGGTAGAATAAATAAATGTGGTCCTATTACACCTAGATACCCCCTCACTTATAAAGACTTGTTAACTCTCCCCGACTATGTTAGAAAATACTTACCATCTAAAGAGATAGGAATACTAATAATATCAACTCCGAAAGGAGTGATGGCTCATAAGGAAGCTTTGAAAGAAAGGATAGGTGGAGTTGCACTTGGATATGTATATTGAGTAGGGTGGTAGGATGAAGGCAGTGTATTTATATGAGGAGATCCAGATTCCTGAAAAAGTGACAGCAAGGTTAGAAGGCACTACTTTGGTAATAAAAGGTCCTAAAGGAGAGATCAAAAAAGATTTCGGTTATGCAAAAGGGATTTTAATGAGGCAAGAGGGTAATAAGATAATTTTAGAGACTACATTTGCGGATAGGAGAAAGAAGTCTTTATTCTACTCGATTAAAGCGCATATGGAAAATATGATAACGGGTGTTACCAAGGGCTATAGGTACTACCTAAAGATAATATATACTCACTTTCCAATGACGGTAAAGGTAGCTGGAGACGAGGTTCAAATAACGAATTTAATAGGTGAGAAAAACGTAAGAAGGGCTAAAATTCTACCTGGTGTTAAAGTAACTGTAAAAGGAGAGGACATTGAAGTAGAAGGTATTGACGTTTATAATGTCTCCCAGACTGCTGCTAACATTGAAAGGGCTGCAAAGATAACAGGTTACGATAGAAGAGTATTCTCAGATGGCATTTTCATGTATAAGAAAGAGGTGATTGGCAATGAGAAGTAAAGAAATTTATAAAATTAAGGAAAAAATAGAAAAAATAAGAAGCTCAAAGCCAGATTTCTATAGATACGATTGGGATAAGTATTATAGGATAGGGAGGCAAGAGACATGGAGGAGACCAAAGGGAATAGACAACGCAATGAGATTAGAGTTAAAGGGATATTCTCCAAAAGTAAAAATTGGATATGGTAGTCCTAAGGATATCAGAGGTCTACATCCCTCAGGGCTTATTCCCGTATTAGTTAGTTCCGTTACTGACTTAGAAAAAATAAAGGACAAGAAGGATAAGGTCATCGTTATTTTAAGTAGCAAGTTAGGGTTAAAGAAAAGGTTAGAGTTATTAAAGAGGGCCGACGAATTAGGTATTCGTGTGTCTAATAGGTGATAACTATGCCAGAATTGGCTTTACAGAGGAGGTTAGCTGCTCAAATAAAGAAAGTTGGAGAGAACAATGTCAAATTTAACCCAGAGTACCTTGATGAGATCGCGGAAGCTTTAACAAGAAAGGATGTGAAAAAGCTAATAAAAGATGGTAAGATAATCATAGAAGAACGTAAGGGTATTAGTAACGGTAGACTCAAGGAGAGAAAAGAAAAAAAGAGGAAAAGAGGGGAAAGACGTAAGGAAGGTAGTAGAAAAGGTAAAGCCGGTGCTAGGAGAGGAAAGAAAGAGCAATGGATTTCTAAAATAAGAAAGATAAGAAAATACCTCAAATGGTTGAGGGATAATAATATAATCGATAAAAAGGCCTATAGGCTAGCTTATAAGAGAGCAAAGGGGAATGCGTTTAAGAGCTTGAATGATGTTAAAACGTTCCTAAATCAGTTAGGTTATAAGGTGGAGTAGATGGCTCACGGTTCAAATTATAAGGTTAAGTATAGAAGAAGGAGAGAAGGTAAAACCAATTATTATAAGAGATATGTATACGTCATCAGTAACACAATAAGGTTTGTACCTAGAATAACTAACGAGTATGTAATAATTAATGTTGCTAAATTCGATCCTAAGGGGGACGTAATGTTAGCTGTAGCTCACTCAATAGAACTAGTGAAGAAATACGGATGGAAGGGAGATACTAACAATACGCCTGCAGCTTATCTTACGGGCTATTTAGCAGGGTTAAGGGCTCTTAAAACTGGAGTCAAGAATGCGGTTGCTGATATAGGCTTATTTGTGCCGACGAAAGGAGGAAGAATCTTCGCAACAATAAAAGGTGCGATAGATGCAGGTTTACAAATTCCGGTAGGAGATTTAGGAGATATTGAAGAAAGAGTAAAAGGTGTGCATATATCCGAATATGCTAAGAAATTACAAGCTGAGAATCCAGAGTTTTATAACAAATTATTCTCAAGATATTTGGCTAGAGGCTTAGATCCTCAAAATCTTCCTCAACATTTTGAGGAAGTCCTCAAGAAGATAAAGGAGGTGGGTTCATAATGGCAGAAGAAGTTCCAGTTTTAAACCCAGAGGAGTGGAAACCTAGGACTAAGATAGGGCAGATGGTTAAAGAAGGGAAGATAACTTCAATGAAAGAGTTATTCGAAAAGAATTATCCCATTGTGGAGCCAGAAATAGTAGACATTTTATTACCTAAATTAAAGTATGAAGTTTTGGACATAAAGATAGTACAAAAGCAAACTGATGCCGGAGAAATATCGAAGTACAAGGTACTTATAGTAATGGGTAATATGGATGGTTACGTAAGCTACGGCACTGGAAAGGCTAAGCAACTGAGAGTCGCAATCCAAAAGGCGGTAAGAAATGCAAAACTTAATATTATCCCAGTAAGGAGAGGATGTGGTAGTTGGGAGTGTACGTGTGGCGAATCTCATAGCCTTCCCTTCAAAGTTTATGGTAAAGCAGGTAGTGTGGAAGTGTTCCTATTACCTGCACCGAAAGGAACAGGCTTGGTTGTAGGACCTGCTCTGAAGACATTATTAACTTATGCAGGAATAAGGGACGCTTGGTCGCGTACTAGGGGTTCAACGTTTACAACGGAGAACTTTATTAAAGCTGGTTATGATGCTTTATACAATACTTACAAGTTTGTGACTCCGACTGATTGGGGGAGAAAGAAATGACTGAGCTTATTGGTATCATAAGAATAAGAGGTTGGGCTGCAACACCGTGGTACATTCAAGACACTCTAGAGATGTTAAGGCTAAAACGAAGGTTTAGCGCAATGATCTATCCGAAGAGCTCGACGTTGGAGGGGATGTTGAAATTGACAGCTCCCTATATAACTTGGGGAGAGCTAAATGATGAAGGTTTAAACTTATTGCTAACAAGGCTGAAGACTATTGACGGGAACAAGGTAAATGAGGAGT
>NZ_JBBHKR010000044.1:0-3463 GCF_037389425.1 Stygiolobus sp. CP850M | reverse complement strand
AATCCTAACGTCGGTAGCAAAGGCTCCTCTTTCGTTTACGAATAGCGGGTTTATGTCCATTTCTTTAATGTCGAGGTCTACTATCATTCTCGAGACAGTAATTATAGTCCTTATTAGAGATCCTTCATCATAACCTCTTTTTCTTGCATGCAACATGTCATGAATCTTACTCTCTTGCAACAATTCTTGTGCCTCGTCTTCGTACACTGGGGATAATGCATAGGAAACGTTTTTCAGGACGTCAACGTAGATTCCACCACTTCCTACCAACACAACATGCCCGAAAACTGGATCCTTCAGTCCCCCCACGAATATCTCTAAACCTGAAAGTTGCTCCTGAATTAACACTCTTTTTGTCTGCTTGCTCAACTGTTTATATACTTCTTTAACCTGATCCTTTTCAACGTTTACAATTACTCCTTTCAACTCCGTTTTATGAAGTGGCTGGTCAGGAGAGATCTTCATCACAACCGGATAACCTATGTTGTCTGCAATTCTCTGAGCTTCATCTTCGCTCTCTGCTACACCCCATTTAGGCGTCCTGATACCGTAAATTTCCATTAATTTTAACGCTTCGTAATCACGTAAAGTAGACTTTCCTTTAGTGAGTTCAACAGCAGCCTCGATGGGTTGTGCTACTCTTATTTTCTTTCTAGGCTCGGGTTTCTTAACAAGATACCTTATTGCCTTAACGGCATCTTCTGGGAAAGTATACGCCGGCATTCCAGCGCTCTCGAGTATTTTAAGTGCAAAGTCCTCATCGAGACCCATCGTTATTCCGATTATTCCCTTTCCCTTATAAGATGTGATAACCCTAGCTACGTCAGAGCAGCTTACCATCGGTAAGGCTTGGACTATTACTAGTTTAGTACAGTCTAAGTTAGAGACAACTTTTAGCGCAGACAAGTATCTGTCTCTGTTAGCATCTCCGGTTAAATCTAAAGGATTCTTAGGCATTGAGGTAGGAGGTAAGACTTTCCTTAATTCCTCCTGCATCCATGATGGTATTTCAACTAACTTCAACCCGTTCTTTTCGATTTCGTCAGAAGTCAAAACGCCATGTCCTCCTGAATTAGTGATCACTAATATTTGATCTCTTATAGGTTCGGAATACATTAGTATCTTAGCTAGGTTTAATAGGTCATGGAGGTTTTCAACTAAAATTCCTCCACCAGTCCTCACGGCAGCTCTGAAAACTTCAAATGAGCCAGCTAAAGAGCCGGTATGGGTTTTAGCTGCTGCAGCACCGTTAGATGTTGTTCCTCCTTTCAGGAATACTACTGGTTTTCTCTTAGTTACTTCAGGGAGAGTCTCTAAGAAAGCACTTCCGTCTGATACTCCTTCTAAATACACGAATATTGATTTAGTTTCGGCATCATGTGATAAGTACTCCAACACCTCATACTCCTTTACATCAGCCTGATTGCCTAAGCTCACCATATAACTTATGCCTATTCTGTTTTTCTGGGCCCAGTTTAACATGTAGACCCCTAGCCCACCGCTCTGAACCACTAGTGCGATATTCCCCCTCTTGACATCGGAGTAGGCGAAAGTAGCGTTTAACTCTGGAGTAATAATTCCAAAGGTATTAGGCCCTAATACCCTAATACTACCTTTCCTAGCTATATTGATAATCTCGTTCTCCAGTTTTTCCTCTCCAACCTCCTTAAACCCAGCAGTTATCACTATAGCAGCCTTGACTTGTTTCTCGACTGCTTCTTCCATTACAGTCGGTACTGCTTCTCGGGGAACTGTAATTACTACTAAGTCTACCGGGTCTGGGATCTCTTTTACGCTTTTAAAAGCCTTTATCCCTTCAACGTCCTCAGCCTTCGTGTTCACTGGATATAATTTGCCGTGATATGTTGCGAGTAAGTTTCTGAAAACAACGTTTCCTACCTTTTCTTTGTGCCTCGAAGCTCCTATAACAGCTATACTCTTGGGTTTAAACAGAGCATCTAATGTCATAACTTTCTCTTTTTGAAATAATGTATAAAAATTTTTAATTCGGCCTTTAGGTGGTAAATCATTAATCTAACTCTTCTACTTTTAAAAATCTAGTAGTTTCCCCTTTATCTCCGTATACTCCTCCGACTATAACTATAAATCCCTTATGACCCATTTGAATCGCTTCTTCTCTAGCTCTCTTTACAATGTCGTCCAAACTTTTTAATTCCTCCACTTTTTTGGGGGATACACCGTAACATATTTTCAGGATTTTAATTAAGTCCTCAGACGGTGTTAAGGTTATTATCGGCACAACAGGTCTTAATCGTGATATTCTTAAGGCTGAGGATCCAGTCCTAGTATATGTTATGATAAGTGAGGCGGAAGACAGTATGCTAGCTATTACTGCAGAATATGCTACAGCCTCATCAACGTTCATGTATAGCTGAGTCTTTTTAGGTTTGAAAGTTCTTTCGACGGATATTATCAGATCGTTTAAAGTCTTAACCGCTTCTAGAGGGTACTTACCCATAGCAGTCTCGTCACTTAGCATTATCGCATCAACTCCTTGTGAAACGGAATTCGCTACATCAATAGTCTCCGCTCTTGTAGGTAAAGGAGAGTTAACCATTGACTCGAGAACTTGTGTAGCTAGAATGACGGGCTTACCGTACTTTCTTGATACGTTAACTATTTTCCTTTGTGTCTGAGGAAGATTAGGTAGTCCTACTTCTACACCTAAATCGCCTCTGGCGACCATTATTGCGTCAGCTTCCTTCACGATATTTTTCAAGTTCTTGAGGGCAGCTTTCTTCTCGATTTTAGCTACGACCCAAGCTTTTCCTTTTACTACTTCCTTAACTTTTCTGATATCGTCCTCACTTACCACAAAAGATAAGCCTATGTAGGTTGCACCTAAATTTAATGCCTCTTTTAAAAGCTCAAGATCCTTTGGAGTGATCCCTAAAGGAATATCGGCGTCAGGGATATTAATCCCTTTTCTTGAAGTTAGCAACCCTCCTTCTTTTACTACGCCCTTAGCTGAGTTTTCATTGACTTCAGTTATTTGTACTCTTATTACGCCATCGGCTATGAGTACTTCAGTCCCTACTTTTATCAGTTTAAAGAAAATAGGATCTTCAACTGGAATCCCTTCATCTCCGAAGGTTAATAGATCACCGTTTTTTAATGTGATAGGTTCTTTTTCTAATACACCTATCCTTAGCTTGGGTCCCGGTAAGTCTACTAGAATAGGAGCTCTATTATTGACCAGTTCAAAATATCTTTTATGCTGATCTTTGTCCCCATGGGCAAAGTTCAGCCTTATAATGTCTACGTATTTCAGCAACTCGTCGATGACTTTTTCGCTAGCAGGACCTAAAGTCGAAATTATCTTTGTTTTTCTTTTAGACATACCTAAGAGATCCCTTGCTTTCTCCTTGGACATTACCGAATTTGTAATTTATTTTAGCTATAACTAACATCCCAGCGTTTCTAACTGTATAATATGCGTTTA
>NZ_JBBHKR010000043.1:0-42746 GCF_037389425.1 Stygiolobus sp. CP850M | reverse complement strand
CTGTCCAAAACGCTTATTCCTTACAGTTAAGTGCAACTGTTAAAAACTTGTATTTACTGGAAAACTTTTACGATTGGTTCCCTCAGTGGAAGAGAGATATAATATATGATGAGACTAAGGTTGATAACGGACATGTAAAAATTCCTGAGAAACCTGGAATAGGTGTCTCTATAAATGAAAAAGCGATCGAGAGTATGCAAGTAGAGCCTAGAGAATTGGATGTTGTAGATGAACCAGTTTGGGTAGTGAAAGGTACATGGAAGCATTTCAGCTATGCTTTGTGGGCTACTTCAGAATTATACAAAAATTTATAAAAAATAATTACGAGTATTACTCATGGGAAAGAGTAAGTACAAGAGGGATTGGCACAAGTACGACGAGAACGTTATAATGAGATACAAGCTAATGTTCCCCTTCTACGTCTTCGAACACTGGTGGGATTTACTAGCAGAGGAGAATAGACATGCAAAGAAAACCTACAAGGCACCAAAGGAGTTCAACGAATTCCTAGCATTCCTCCACTTGTTCTTACCTTATAGGGCCATAGAAGGAGTATTGAGAGCACTAGAGAGACTGAAAATCATCCCAACAAGCCTGGACTACTCAACAATATGGGAAAGAGTAAGAAACATGAACATAAAATTCCCAGAAGCAAACGACGAGCTGGAAGTAATAGCAGACGCAACGGGAATAAGCACAAACAAGGGAGGACAATACATCATAGCAAAGTGGGGTAAAACCAAGGACTCAAAATTCCTCAAGATCGAAATAGTAATGGATAAAGACCAATTCAACATAATAAACGCCGAAGTAACCACCAACGAGGTTGAGACAGCAGTTAAGACAGTTAAGGATTTACAAGACAAGGGAAAGAAAGTCAAGAAATTTTACGGAGATAAAGCTTATGATGCCAATGAGGTTTACAAGACCGGGGTTGAGGTCGTTGTCCCACCTAGGAAGAACGCTTCTACTAGGCGTGGCCATCCTACTAGGAGAAAGACCGTAAGGGAGTTCAAGAGATTGGGCTATAATCGTTGGAGGGAGGAAAAGGGTTACGGTGTTAGGTGGAGAATTGAATCCTTATTCTCAGCTGTGAAGCGTACTTTTGGGGAATCCGTCAGGGCTACAAGCTTTTTGGGACAAGTGGTTGAGGCTAAGCTCAAGTTCTGGGCTTATGCACGGATGCTCCGCTTGGCTAATTCCTTAGTTGGTAGAGCTCCGGGTATTAGAGTGTAAGCTTGCGAATAACGTTGAAATAAATATTAATTACTGAAAAATTCTCAGTGTATCATATCATGCTTATGAAATAAATTGAAGAGATCAACAAAGCATTTCAGCTAAAAATGTTTTTAAGCTAAAACTGATTTTTCATTTCTTTTACAGTCCGTTTAGTTCATAAATTGTTTTATCCTGACCTATAAATATTCTTTTTATTTCATCTCCATTTATATACAATATTCCCGCAGACTGACCGTGGTATACGCTAGAGAACACTGTTATTATCTTTTTATCTATATCGATCCTAAATCCGTCTACAGCCTCGTGCCCTCTTATAATCCCCTTAAGACCTGTTTGTGACAGGAACTGGTCCACTACTTTTTTCCCGAAGTAGTAAATTCCCTCACCTCTTATGTTTGGCACAAATGTGAGCTCTTCTAATCCTTCTCTTGGATCATTCCAAAGCAACTGCATTGCTATAGTATCCGAAGGTTCAGTATCTGGGTAAGGCAATTTTTTAATATCATCTACGCTATTAATACCTAAGACTAGATTTCCGTCACTATCGACTTTAGACGGTAAACCTCCATGAACACAAAAATATCCGTTAACTACGGCTGCGTAAGGCATGTAAGAGAAGAAGTCTTTGAATTTTTCGTACACATTCTCGTCACCAAACTTTTGCTTCACTTCATCATAGAAGCCGTAATAATAGTTTGTAATTGGGCTCTCGTGATTTCCGCGTAAAACCAGAACCTTTTTACCATCCGTTTGAACCATTTTTTCTAATATAAGTTGTAAATTTTCAACACCTAGAGGCGGGTATCTATCTACATAATCGCCTAGGAATACCATTAGATCTACTTTATCGTAAAAGTTGTCAAAGGCGTATTTAGTAATATCAATTGCACCGTGTGTGTCACCTATGAATACAACTTTTTGTGCTTTAAACTCTCCTAAGAATGTTCCATACTGCTTGAATATGTCCTTAGCTTTTTCAAGCAATTCGAAAATGTTCTCTTGTTCTTCCACTTTTTGTTGTTCGTTTGACATACTATATGATTTGTATTAAGTGTATTTTAAAGGTTTAAGGAGTCTTATTATAGATGGAATAAAAGTCGAAAAATTAATATTTTCCTCAGAAAAACCTTAAGCTATTCTTGCAGTTTGTTTGTATCTCTTTAAGTACTCATCGATTGTCATCAATTCGTTATTATCATCTACTACCAACGTTCCAGGCTTACCGTATCTACCTTTTAAGATATACCATAGTGTTGCTACCGATAGGATAGTTATTAGTGTTGTTGTTTGGAATGTATCAGGTACCTGAACTGATAGACCTATGCCGATCAAGTTAATCAAAGATGAGACCACCGGAATAACAGCTGTAGCTATATTTAGTCTTCCTATGAACCAGTATAGAAGAGGGACACCAAGACCGTCAATTATCCTTCCGCTTAGCCAGAATATACTTGATATAACACTTATTTCGGTGAACGCGTTTTCTGGTGAACCTGTAACAACCAACGGGATTAATGTGAATAAGGCTGATATCAGCCCAACGATCATTATTGCGACAATAGGTTCATTTTCTTTATTGACTTTTTCGAAAACTTTAGGCATTACTTTTTCTCTAGCTAAGTTGAATAGTACTCTAGCTGCTCCTACAGTTGTTCCTATGTTAGATGCTAGCAAGCTGTTTACTGACAACGCAAGTCCAAGCATAACAATAGGTAGTCCGAATCTGAAGAGTTCGTATAAAAGTGGCTGAGGATAATTTGATAGTGAAGAAAAAGAGCCGTTCCATAATGCTACCAAACCATAAGTTCCAGCTAATATTGCTCCTCCTCCTAGTATCAAGGCTAACCATATACCGGCTGTTATGTTCTTTCTGGGTGTCTTAGTTTCTTCTCCCAGATAAGTAGCAGCCCCAGCTCCAGATATACTTACAATAGATAATATCATTGCGGTTCCTATTGTGCCGAACGAAGTACCTGGAGCGGGAATGAAATATGCAGGATTAAATCCTTTCGTAGCTATTGCGTAGGCAAAGAGAGCGTAAAGGAAAATGACCTCTAATGTCGCACTCACACTAACAATATAACTTAGTAACCTTCTGATGTGAATAAGATATGAGGCTATTGTAGGATAAGCTAAACCCACAAATATTGCCAAACCTAGCGCGTAAGGAGGTAAAGTTATGTTTAATAGTTGGAGAATTATGTCAAGAACGAGATATATAGTTAAAGCATTAACTGCGTTTAGACTAGAGTAAGCTATTACCTCAAATATAGCTTCATAATAAGCTACTGTTTTTCGTCTCCACGCTGCCGCTCCATATGTGTAGAAACCACCAGCTGAAGCTAACTGGGTTGAATATCTAGTGAGTGTATAAACCCATAATGCGCTTCCTATTAAAGCGAGGATTGTCGCAAATACTACTGCTTGTCCAGCATACGCTATTGCAGCAGTAGTTGTGGAAACTACACTACCCAATGGTGCTGTAACTGCCATAGCTTGACCGTAAGCTTCTCTAATCGATAGACTTGCCTTAGAAAGGCCCATAAGACTTCCCTATAAGCTTTACTGTCCTAAACTATTTTTAAAATTATCTAATTTTCATCCCTCCCGGATCAGCAAAGCTTATAAGACAATACGTTGAAGAAATGTTTAGTTAGCTTATAGGGGAATTAAAAAAATTTGATATTATTTGGGAATTGATAAGAGACTTTTTTTGTCAAAAGTTAAATAAAACTAAATTATTCCTATTGTTATTTCCCTAGTTCTTCTATTACTTTCTTTATATTTTGCTTAACTTCCTCAAATCTGACTTTAGTGTCAGGTGGAAAAGGCTTCTTAGGATTTATGGAATTTAATAGGTTTAAGGATTCATTAAGTAATTTTACTGCGATATCTGTAGCAGTTAGTTTTTTGTAAGCCTCCTTGACCTTTTTTACCGCCTCATTCCATACCTTAAGGTCTTCTTCCGTGATTGTACCGTCTTTTAATAAATATGTTCTAAAATCGTCATCAGAAAGAGGTATATCGTTATCTATCAGTCTCCACAAGATGTCCTTAGCACTCATTAAACCTAAATAAATATTATGTGATTAAAGAATTAACTGGAGGTACTTTAGGCAATATGATTAGCTAGCATAAAGACTAACTGGGGGTCTGTTGTGAATATCATAATATTACTAATAATAAAGTGTTGAAAACATTTTATATTGTGAGCTAAACAAATTGATTTCGAATGGAAAAACAAGGGAATACCGAGAAAGGTAGAGTAAGACTGGTTTATACTGGGCTGGTCAACTTAAGTCTGAGGTTATTTATGTCACCTTTATCATTCGTTTTCATGTATTTAGTAGCCCACTATTTAAGTAGTCTAAGGAACGGAGTACTGCTCTTCGCTACATGGCAATCAATATTTGTTTTAGTGACGGGCTATTTTACAATTCCGTCTGATATATTTTCCCTTCTAACATCAAGATATACTGCTGAAAATAGACCGGTTGGTGGAGCAATAATAGTAAATTTAGTATCTGGTATTATAGCAACAGCAGTCTATATTCTTCTTATTCCTTATTTCATGTCTACATTAGGGTATTATGATCCTTTTGCTTTCTTAATTTCTTCTCTAGTAATTATTACGTTCTATGTTAATAAAGTGGTCATAGCTATAGCAAGAGGTAGGAAACCTATAGCAATAGGTATAGGCTATAGTTTGTTTCAAATCTCTAGGCTTGGCTTCGTAATTCTAGCTTTTTACTTTTTGCACTTGACAATTATAGGAGTAGCACTAGCATACGTTATAGGATATGTTGCACAAACTTTATATAACATTTCATACGTTGATGCTAACTTAAAAATAGATCTTAAAACGACATTGGTTATAATAAAGAAGTCACTAATTACTATTATTTATTACATCCAGTTAATAGTGGAGGCATCATTAGTTTGGTTGGCTTTAATAATTACTAGAGATGCCGAAATAGTATCTTATTTTGAATCAGCCTTAATTATAGCAAATATTGTAGGATGGTCACAATCAGTTTACGACGGTCTGATAGCAAAACTAGGCGAAACTAAATCTAAAGATGTTGTAGAGACCTCATTAAAGCTTTACTTTGTTACATCTGCGCTTTTTATGGTCTTTACTATTGTCGAGGCTCATGCACTTCTGTATCATATAAGACCTGAGTATGTTATGTCTATCTATACCATCGTACTCCTGTCAATATCTAATTTCGCAAGGAATCTATACACGATCTTTTACTATTCCGTGTTCATGATCGATAAAAGTATGGGAGTCGATGACGATCTTTCATTTAAGGGATATACGGCATCATTAAATAAATCGAATCTTACGTTTTCAATAATTGGAATTGCGGTGTCAACAGCTCTTGTATACTTATTCAAAGGAACTAAACCTTACGAGATCTCGGCTATGATGACGATAGGTCTTCTTATAAACTCCCTCTGGATGCTATTTTCCTCATACAAATTAAGCAAAAGATTATATAACTTCAGCGTTCCCTACAAGGAAATTACGTCCTCAGTTTCGGCGATGGTGATAGTGGTTTTGGCTATGTTGGAATTATCGAAAAACGTGAGTTATGAGTGGATGTTGCTGAATGCCGTGATTTCGACATTTATGTTCATAGGATTACTTTATCTGTTCAACCCTTATGCCCGTTATTTAGTTAAAGCTTCCCTTAGGGAGATAAGAAAAATTCTTATGTCGAGAATTTAATTAAGTGCTATGACCGGTCTTGAAATTAGGATGAGAAAGCTCTTCGAGAAGAACAGAGCTTTTGTGGTAGCGTTAGATCACGGTCTTGTTATGGGTCCCCTAAAAGGCTTGGAAAGAATTGCGGAGACCGTGAGAAAAATATCGGATAAAGGACCTGACGCTCTTCAAATGACGCCAGCTATGGTAAGGATCCTTAAGGAGAACTTTTTCTCGAGATCTTCTCCGATGTTGATAGCAAGGCTTGATACTGCTAACGTTTGGAGACAAAAATACAGAAAATATGAAAGTGGTTATTATTCAGCTGTTTATACTATTAGGGACGCTATAGAGGCGGGAGCAGATGCTGTAGTGACTTACTTAGTTGTAGGATACGGTGAAGATCAAGTTGAGGGTGTAAATGTCGATTATTTGGCGGCTCTGAGGAGAGAGTCTAATGACTACGGGCTGCCATTTATAATTGAGCCTTTATTTGTTGCACCGGATAACCCTGACTCTATAAAAGAGCCTGAGTTGGTAAAATATGTGACGAGACTAGCATCAGAGATAGGTGCCGATATACTGAAAGTGGACTATACGGGGAGCAAGGAATCTTTTAGGGAGGTAGTAAGTTATGCTTTTGCGCCAATCCTTATAAGGGGAGGTCCAAAAACTAATTCTGATGAGGAATTCTTGAAAATGTTAAAGGAAGCATTAGATGCGGGGGCTAAAGGAATTACTGTAGGAAGGAACTTGTGGCAATCTGATAATCCTGATAAACTAGCTCGAGCAATTTCCTACCTAGTTCATGATAACAAAGATCTTGGAGAAATCTTAAAAATGTTAAAATAGACATTTTGCTTAATGCTAAAAGAGTTTATTATAAAGAAATCTAAGTTGCTATCAGAAATCGCCTTAGCGGTAATGATCTTTTTGTATACGTATTTTACCGTAATCACCTTTGCCCCGATTAACGGTTATGTTGGAGATGAAGTGTGGTATCCTTCTGCTGCTTATAATATCCTGAAGTTTATATTTCACATAACTCCTCCTATGTATTATCCTTATCCTCAGGAGTCTAACATTCAGACTTATATTAACCCCGAACATCCTCCTTTAGCGAAGTATATAATGGCGATTTTCATAGGCTTGTTTGGTTATAAACCTTTAGCATGGAGACTAGGAAGTTGGATAATAGGTGACTTAATGATTATAGTCGGCTTCTTATTAGCTAGGAAACTTGTAGGAGGAGAGTTAGGCAATATAGCGGGTCTAGTAGCCGCTATGCTAATAATACTATCCCCTAATTTATGGTTACTGCATGGTATAGCAATGCTAGATATTTACGTAAGCTTCTTCATATTATTATCCATTTACTTTTTGCTCAGTGATAATCTATTACTAGCCTCTATTACTTTAGGTTTAGCATTTGCATCTAAGGAAAGTGCGTTTCCTCTAATCTTTCCCTTTCTCTACTATATTGGAGAATTTAAGAAAAGTCCTATACAGAGGGCCGTATACAGCATGGGAATTCCAGCTACTGTATTTGCAATACTATCAATTCCCATAATGATTTATTTCGATGGTATATCGGGGTGGATTCATAATTCCTTTTTATATATGCTAGGCTGGGATGCTACAAACGGGCATATATCTCTTACAGCTATAGACCAGATATCGACTCCCTGGGATTGGTTTTTGGATATACATCCCTTTTACGCTGGCTATAACTTCTACGCGAGTACTAATCCATTTATAATGTGGGCGTGGGTGGTTACTACACCCCTCGCGTTCATAATACGAGACCTGAAAAGTATTATACTTACGATATCTGCATGGGCAATATGGCTATCGTTTTGTGTTGTATATATTCTAGGTAATCATACGTTGTTTAGTTTTTATGTTACTGACTTCGCCGCAATAATAAATGTTTATGTCCCAGTCTCAATTTTTAAATTCTATAGATGGATCTCTACGAGGAGGTCGGAGAAAGTTAATAATTTTGTAAAACAAGACAATCCTGGGAGTCCTTCTAATGTCAGTTAAGAAAGCTGTAATTACAGCAGCAGGTAAAGGTAGTAGAATGAAATATATAACCTCGGTTTTACCCAAAGCATTATTACCTTTATTTAAAGCCGAGGATGGAAAAATAGTTATGAGACCTATAATAGACTTAATAATGGATTCTCTTCACGCTGCTAGTGTAGAGAAATTCTGTATAGTAGTTGGTAAACATGGTAAACTACTGATGGATTACTTATTCGAGAGGGAGGTGACTTTTGTATTTCAAAAGGAGCCTAAGGGTTTCGGGGATGCAGTTTTAAAGGCCGAAGATTTTGCTGGTCCTGATCCCTTTTTCGTTCACGCAGATGACGGTGTATTAACTGGAGGGTATAAGGAGGCTACTTCACTTTTCAGTGAGATTAGACCTGAAGTTGTTCTCTTACTGAGAGAGGTTAAGAATCCTAAGAGATATGGAGTTGTTACTGTACAAGATAAAGGTATATACATGAATCACAAGTTATTCAAAGTATTAGAAGCAGAAGAAAAGCCAGAAAACCCTAAGTCTAATATAGCTATATCAGCTGTATATATTTTAACTCCTAAAGTGTTCAGGGCGTTGAAGTCTATTACCGTTGAAGAGGGAAAAGAACTGGAATTAACTTACGGAATTCAGGGAGTTATTAATGATGGTGGAGAAGTTTACGGAATACTACTAAAAGATGAGAAGTGGCTTAACGTAGGAGATCCAACAAGTTATTATGAGGCGTTGAGTAGGACTTTTACTTCTTCCACTTAGTTTTAGGAGGAATTACGTGTCTATATCTCTCTAACCTTTCTTTGTAAGGTAGTAAGTCTTTTATCATAATTTTAACTTCTTCAGGTAACCTCTTCTTAGGATAGAAACCTAGTGACGGAAGGATTTTGATCTCTGGGTTATAGTAATGCTCTTCAGCCTCTACTCTGGGATTAGGATAGTTGCCTATCTGAACATTTAAGCCAAGTTCCTCTCCTGCTTTTTTCACAATCTGAGCAATCTGACTAACAGAGTAAACCTCAGCAAACTGGTTAACGAGCCTATATTCTCCTTGTTTAGGAGGATGTTCCAGAAGTAGTGTTAAAGCTTGCATACTATCTTCAAGAGACAGGAAACCTCTGGTTTGACCTCCTTTCCCGTAAACTGTTAGTGGTTGCCCTATTATGGCTTCTACACAAAATCTGTTTACAACAGTCCCCCAAACTTCATCGAAGTCAAAACGTGTCCTTAATGTCTCTTCTATTATCTCTTCAGTCCTTGTACCGTATACTGGTCCCTGCATTATATCTGTTACGGTAAGTTCTCCACTGATCTCGTTAAAGTAAAGGATAAAGTCAGTATCGTGTATCTTAGTAATGTGATATATTGAACCTCCTTTTCTAGGAACTATTATTCTGTCTTTCATTCCGTTCACTATGGCGTCCACGTATATACTTTCTGGTATGTTAAATGAAGGCGTACCGTACTCGCCCATTGTTCCCATTTTAAGGAGATGTATAGTAGGGTCTACTTCGAAAATCGCCTGAATAACCCTAAGGGTTCCGATCTCATTGTTAATTACGGTAAAAACTGAGTGATCCATATCTATCATCGAGTATGGGGCCGACCTCTGCTCGGCGAAATGAACAATAGCGTCAGGCTTATGTTTACTAACTATTTCCTTAAGGAAAGGATAGTCCGTGACGTCTCCTTTATAAAATGTTATATCGATGCCAAGATGTTTCTTCGCTTCTTTAACTCTTTCTTCAGGCTCGGGCAACGGAAAAGCGGAATCTGCCCCTACCTCTTGTGAGAACTTTCTTGTGAAAAGATTATCTATACCTATGACTTCATGACCCCTTCTAGCTAATCGTAAGGCTAATGGCCAACCCAGATATCCATCTATTCCTAGTATTAGAACCTTCATTTACATAATCTTTATGAATAACGTATAATAAGATTATTTCTAATGATAATAGTAGGAGTCGATGCTGGAGGTACTAAGACTAAGGCAGTAGCTTATGACGAGGAAGGTAATCTAATAGGTGAAGGAAATTCTGGCTCAGGAAATTATCACAACGTAGGTTTATCCAAGGCTATTGCCCACATTAAAGAATCAATCTACCAATCCACCCAGGGTAAAGAGCCGGACGTTGTTACAATGGGCGTAGCCGGTCTTGACTCTAGGTATGACTGGGAGAACTTTTCACCCTTAGCTATGAACATAGCTAAGAAAGTAATTATAAAGCACGATGGTGTTATAGCATTATTTGCTGAAACCCTAGGACAACCAGGCGTTGTAGTAATTGCAGGGACTGGAAGTGTAGTAGAAGGATATGATGGAAAGGATTTTTACAGACTGGGTGGAAGAGGTTGGTTCTTATCAGATGATGGGTCTGCGTATTGGGTATCAAGAGAAGCATTAAGAAAGATAATGCGTATGATGGACGGATTAGAAGACAAAACCCCTCTTTTTGACTACGTGACATCGAAAATCGGGGTAAGAGATCTTGACGATTTGGTTCTTTGGGCATACACGAGTAGCTGCCATATAGACATAGTGTCATCGGTTGCGGAGGCAGTAGATAAAGCAGCTAAGGAAGGAGATCATGTAGCGATATCTATCCTAAAACAAGGTGCAGAAATCCTAGCTCATCAGGCAGTGACTCTTGCTAAGAAACTGAGGGTAGACAAGGTTTATCTAAAGGGTGGAATGTTTAAGTCGCCAATCTATTTGTCAGTTTTCAAAAGCTATCTTTCTCTATACAATATTTCTGGGGATATAGGAACTAGATCCCCAGAACTAGGCGCTGTAATATTAGCATTTAAAGAACTCGGCTTAAATCCTTCCAAGTTAGTTAGCAGGTAAGGCTATTCCCTCGCTTCTGGGGTCAGCTACACCTATATATATGTCTTTTTTTCTCTTCAGGGCTTGCACTACCCCTACTTCGTTAGTAAAGAAGTCAAGCTCTTGAAATGGTAGGTTAATTCTTTTTTCATGAGCTATTCTGTCTCCTAAGAATGCGAACCGCGGATAATACACAGCATCATCAATTTCCAATCCGTAGTCTACATAATATTGCAATACCTGCGTGTGGATTTGCGGTCTTAAGTCACCCCCAGCACAACCTATTATTAAACTTTCATCGTCTTTCTCAGCCCTAAGAATAGAGAGTGTGTGAAGGGGCCTCTTTCTAGGCTCAGGTTTGTTGTGCCCTTCAGTGAATCCGTAACCTCTGTTGTTGAACACAATATTTTTGACTGTTATTCCAGAGCCAAATGGAAAGAACAAGCTCTGTATGAACCCGACTTCATTTTCACCATCCGAAACTGCAAAGAAAGTGGTGTCTTTTGTGTTCATTTCCATTCCTGATAACGAGTAACTGGAAAGTCTTCTTTTCAATCTTTCTTCAGATAATAAGTCTTCTTCAGGATAGTAGAACCTCGGATCCGTAACGAACTTGTTTCTATCTTCATAAGCTAATATGAAGATATTAACGAGTTCTTTAACTCTTTTAGGGTCATCAAATCTTAACTTCCACGTTTCTTGAATTTCAGCCATTTTTAATGACTCAAGTGTAGTAATCCCTTGGCTATTAGGAGGTAATTCGTAAAGAGTGTAACCTCTATATGAGGACTTTAAGGGCTTTACAACTTTCCCTCTAAAGTCAACGAAGTCAGACAGTTCAACATTTACACCCTGAGAGTTTAAACCCTCCACTATCTCGTCTGTGAGTTTACTCTCGTAGAAATCTCTTGGGTCTTTTGATATTATCTTTAACACTCCACTAAGTTCGTTGAGTTTTAAAATATCTCCCATTCTTTTTCCTTCAAAAATTTCGCTCCAACTTCTCGGCATATTATTTGATTTTGATATAACTTTAGCTAACTCTCTTCCCACGTAAAACCCATTAGCAGCTAAAGATATTGCGGGTCGTAAGACCTCTGATAAGTCCATCGTCATATATCGTCTGTATACAAAATCCCATAGGTCAACTAAACCTGGTATTACTACTGTAGAAGGATCCCTAACTGAGGGTATCTTTTCGACGTTAAGTCTTTTAGGAGACCAACCTGACGCGTTATAAGCTATTATCCCTTCAGGGGTTTTAGCTAAGAGGAAACCGTCACCTCCTAATCCGCTGGTATGGGGCATAACGACCGATAAGACAGCACTAATGCCGATAGCTGCATCAAAGGCGTTACCACCTTGCTCTAGAATCTTAACCCCTACATGTGTTGCTATATAATTTTGAGTTGAAACAATTTTTTCTCCGAGAGCTGTTTTCATGTTATATTTAATTTTTTTAAATGAGGAAAATAAGACAATAGGTTAATATTGAAATGGATTTGCCTGAGGAAATAAAGAAACAACTTAACGAAGGAGTTTGTATAGTGTGTTATGAAAACGTAGTCATATGTATGAGTAAAGATGTACCTAGACGTTTGGATGTAGAGATAGACCTTGAAGTGGATAGGGAGAGCGGAAGTGTGGTTTTAAGGCATATAATTAAAGACGATCCCGAAAATCCCCTTACATTAGAGTATTCTGTTGATAAGGAGTTTGTTGAGGCTGTAACTCAAAAGAATGGTGAAGTAGTTGTGTATTTTGTAGATGAGCAGTTTAGGGAGGAGATGAATTTTAAAATAAAGATAGACAAAGAAGATCTAAAACTCATTAGGAGGGAAATAGGTCTTGGAAATTAAGTACGTTCAAGAAAAAATGAAGGAAATGTACTTTGAGAAAGACAAGCTGAGAGGTACTTATGGTACTTTTACATGGTTAGTTGAGGAGGTAGGAGAGTTGGCTGAGGCATTATTAAGCGGAAATAGAGATGCAATAGAGGAAGAAATTGCTGACGTTATTGCTTGGACAGTTTCTGTAGCAAATCTTCTAGGTGTAGATGTAGAAGAAGCTTTAAGGAAGAAATATAACATTTAACCGCCGTGGAAAAAGAGCAGTTCTTTCAACTCCTTAAGGAGTCTATAGAGGACAGTAGGGAGAGGTATTACAGAAACCTTGTTTATATTGAAGACGCTGAGAAATACCTCGATTTGGTTAAAGAAGTTCTATTGCTTTACTTGTCGATAAATCCTGAAGCTCAAGTTGCTTATGCATTTCACCCTTGGGTTAAGGGAGCTAAAGACAGAATGAAAGAGATGAGATCGCTATGTAAAAATTTTGTAGATATTGATTACTCAGCTTCAGAGAGGTATTTGGGAGCGACATTTGATGTTGTGATTCTAGATCTAGTGGACAACTTCGAACCAAATTATATAGGAAGGTTGGTGGATTTAGTTAGAGGAGGAGGTATAATAATTCTTTATACTAATTCCTTGACAGAAGGGAAACTTTTCAGAAATTCACTTATTAAGAACGGAAAAGTCAGGGATGTTTACGAGAAAAGATTCAAGAGAAAATTGGAGGAGCATGAAGGTATATTTACAATCGTTAACTCGGTTTATAATGCGAAACCGTTTAAGGGTAAAATCGGAGATAAGCCTAGACCACTCATACCGCCTAATCCAATAATGCCCGAGGCACTTCATAGCTTGTGCTTGAGCCCTGATCAAAATAAGGTCTTAGACTCATTTGTAAACCTTAGAGGATCCAACAGAAGAGTTTTAGTAATTACAGCATCCAGAGGGAGGGGAAAAAGTGCAGTGACAGGTTTAGGTTTAGCTGGCTACCTTTATAGAATCGCAGAGAGAGAAAGAGGGAAAAAGCTTAAAATAGTTATAACCGCTCCCTCGATTTCGAGTACTTCTCAGACGATGGAATTTTTAAAGAAAGGTTTGGAAGTACTAGGTATAAAGCATAGAGAGAAAAGGTCTAACTTGGGTTTTCTTAACTCGATAGAGGGAGAATTCTTTAGAGTTTTCTTTGAAGCACCTGAGGCGATACTTGAGACAGAAGGAGACATATTGGTAGTCGATGAAGCTGCTGCGGTTGGCGTAGGGATTATAGATTCAGCACTTAAGATATGGAGGAAAGTGGTTTTAGTTACTACTGTTCACGGGTATGAAGGATCTGGAAAGGCATTTCTCAGATATTTAACTAGAGTCCTAAAGCAAAGGAAGTCTACCGTTTACTGGCAGGAGATGAGAAGACCGCTAAGATACAGTGAGGGAGATCCCATAGAGAAGTGGTTATACGATGCTCTCTTGTTAGATGCTGAGCCTAAAGAACCGGAAAAAGATAAGTTTACTGTGCTTCAGTTCGAAACGTTAAACCAAGAAGAGTTATTTGCTGATGACGAGAAGTTAAGACAAGTATACGGTATTCTAGTTACTGCTCATTATAGAAATAACCCTAACGACCTGATGATAATGGGAGACGGACTACACCATAGATTAGTATCGTTGAATACTTCCGATGGAATACCCATAGGAGTAGTCCAAATTGCTGAGGAAGGAGGGCTCTCAGAGGAAATGATAGAGTCAGCCCTAAAGGGGGTTACATTCGATGGTGACCTCATCCCTGATAGGCTCATTAAACACGCTAGGTTGAAAGAATTTGGAAGGATGAAAGGTTGGAGAATAGTTAGAATAGCTATAATGCAGGAACTTCAGGGTAAAGGTTTCGGTAGTGAAATGCTAAAGATGGTAATAGAAAGCGGGCAATCTCATGGATTGGACTGGATAGGCTCAGCTTTCATGGGTGATGTAAAAGTAATAAATTTCTGGATCAAGAACGGCTTTAGAATAGTGCATGTATCGCCTAAGAGAAATGAAAAACTTGGCGATTTCCCTGTAGTTGTTATGTATCCTTTAACCGAAGTAGCTGAGAAAGTGGTTGAAATTGCGTCCTACATTTTGAAGGATAAATTGCTGAATACTATCCATGACGTATATTTCGGAATGGATCCTGAAGTTGCTAGACTAGTAATCTATGGGACAAGGGCTCATAAAGACGTAGATATAAACAAGATCTATATAGACAAAGCTGTGGCCTTCATACAAGGAGTTAGCCCTTACGAGTCTTCAGCTGACGGAATTCACATGTTAACTCTCAAGTATTTTTGGGATGCCAGAAGGAATTGGAGCTTAACTCCGGAAGAAGAAATGTTATTAATTGCCAAGGTCCTACAAGGGAGACCGTGGAGGTTTACATCAGCGTCTCTAAGGTCTAACAGAACGCATGTTAATGAAATGTTATATGAAATAGTAGCTCAACTTCTTTACAAGTACTACGGGATAACAGCTGATGTTAAAACTGGGGTCGAACTTAAAGATATAAGTTAATGATGAATTTCACAACTCGGAATCGATGAAGAAGTGCACCTCGACTGATCGATCTTGTATCTAATTTTTTTAATTCTTGCTTAAAAACAATAAGAATGGGAAAAACTATATATCTCGTTATGTAAAAGTTCATGTGAAAAGTAATGCAACTACTACAGCCAGTGAGAATAGCTGGTGAAGCCCTATTAAAATTCCAGGTTTTTCAGGGTTCTTATTTATAGCCTTATAGGTTAATATTCCTATAATGGCTTCAGCAACTCCAAATACTAAAGCTATCCACATCTGGAGGTAAATCAGGGCTACGAAGAATATTAATGCGGCAATACCGTGTATAGCCCAAGCCCACTGAAGTTTATTCTTAGGCCTTCTGACATCTCCGATACTTAATCTCATTCTTCTAGTGCCGGTGACTACTCCTCCCATGAATATGACGAAATATAGAAAGTGAGGTGGTATTATAGCATCTTCTAGGAAGCTTATGAATTGTGAAGCTGGAAATTGGGTAGCTAATAAGAGATAACTTACAAACGTCGTGTAAGCTGCTATGTCATGGAGTCCTTGAAATATAGACGGTAATTTTCCAGCAAGCACATACAAGGTTGCCATGCCTAGAAGTGCCGTAAATATGACGCTGACGAAGCCTATTAGAGTTATCATGTTAAAATCTAGGACCAATAATGTGAGGGAGATCAAACCTACTAATGTTGCTGAAATCCTGTGTATAGCTTCAGGATCTCCTTTTATTGCTACTGACATAATATCTCTGGTGTAAGGCCAATTAGTACCTAAGGACAGACCGTAACCATATCCCTCTACTATTCCGCCCAGTATTATTGTAGTAGCTGCCAAGCCCGAGCCTATATAAGCTAATGTCGGAAAGGTAAAAGCGGGTATCATAGGTAAAAATTTCACATTTAGTTTAAAAAACCTTGCACTGTTAATTAAAACGTCAAGACATTTTCATTATTAGATTTTTGATAAAATGTTAAATATAAGAGAAAAATTATTCAAGATTTTCAAACATATCATCTACAGCTCTAGCTATATCACGTATGGAAATTATACCGGTAAGCTCGCCCTTGTCGTTTACTACCGGTAAATGTCTTATGTTAAATTGTCTCATTAATGCTAATGCTCCAGTAACTGGTGAATCTTCCTTAATTGTTATCAGGGAAGCGGTCATGAACTCCTCAGCTTTTGTGTCTAGCTTTTTTCCTTTACCTATTGCCCTTACAATATCACGTTCAGTAATAATGCCTACTGGTTTACCGTTTTCGACCACGATGACAGATCCTATATTCTTTTCAGTCATTATCTTTGCGATTTCATAAAGAATAGTGTTCTTATCAACTGTGATAACTGAACTTTTCATATATTCTCTTACAATTTCCTCTGCCATAATAATCTCTATCTCTATAGAGATTAATAAAGCTTCTCAGCTTAACTCTCAGTTAAATGTCTTTAATGATAAATTTAAATGATTATAAGTTTAGATAAGAACTATGATATTCTATAGAAAATTTTCGCACTTTATTTTCATAATATCCGTAAGGGATCTCATTTTTGCATAAGGTTTTTAAAAGATTAGACGGATAATAAACGTATGATAAAAGAGTTAACAAAGTTTAGATTAGGGATGATAACTGCAGTAATTGGTACAGTAGTATTAGGTTTTCTACTACTTCTTGGGATTTTAGGCTATTTCTTAGGATTTGGAGAATTTCCTTACATAATGACTGGAGCACTATCAGTTCTTACAGCCATCACATTATTACAGTGGCTTTTTAGCCCCCTTCTCATAAAATCACTCTACAAATTACACGAGGTTACTCCATCAGACCCTAATTATAATTGGCTATATAATATAGTACAAGAGGTTTCTATCTACAATAGGATATCCATTCCTAAAGTTTACATTGCAGATGTTCCTTTTCCGAATGCATTTGCGTTCAGCAGTCCGCTTTACGGTAAGAACGTTGCGGTGACTTTGCCGTTACTTAAAATATTAACTCCTGAAGAAATTAAGGCTGTAGTGGGGCATGAACTTGGTCATCTTAAGCATAGGGACACTGAGCTCTTACTTGCCGTAGGTCTGATACCAACGCTACTTTACTGGCTCGGTTACTCTCTGTGGTGGAGCGGAATTTTAGGAGGAGGAAATGGGAGGAATAATAATGGAGGTTCTCTATTCCTAATAGGTATTGTAATGATCGCTCTGAGTTACCTTTTCAATTTTCTAGTCCTTTTCCTAAATAGGATGAGGGAATCTTATGCGGATGTGAACGCAGCTTTAACAATTCCTCAAGGAGCTAGGAACCTTCAAACAGCATTGGCTAAAATCGTATTATATACTGACCCAAGAGTATTAGAAAAGGCTAAGAAAACAGCAGGAGGCAGTGTAGGTAAGATGCTATTCTTCTCCTCTTTGGAAAGGCCTGAGATAAGCTCATCAGACGTAGAGGAACTGGTACAGCTATGGAAGATGCAGAAAGTAAGTAGACTTAGTGATATATTCAGTGACCATCCTCATCCTGCAAAAAGAATTAAAATGCTGGACAAATTCATAAGCTAAAATAAAAGTTTTTTATCAAAAAGGTATTATTCAAATTCTATTGTAGCAGGAGGCTTAGTAGTTATGTCATAAACCACTTCTTTTATATTCTTGCTAAGTGAAGAGATTTCAGATGCTATCTTCTCGAGGAGCTCCCAGTCAATTTTTGCAAATTCTGCAGTCATAAAATCTTGTGTTAAAACCGCCCTTATGCCTATAGTGTACTTCCCCTCAGGATAACCCTCACCTACTTTTACTGTAACGTGAGTTATATCGTATGAGGTAATTTTTTCCATAACCCTTCTCAATTTTTCATAATCCTTATTATTACACTCAACTTTGGCTATTCTACCATAAGCCCTTACATCTCCCTTTACTCCGGTAGCTTTACTGGTGTAGGTATATACGTCGCAACCAACTCCTTTAGACATTTCAGGTTCGTAACTCGAAGTCGATTCAAAAATAACTGCAAAATATTGAGAGTAATCCATGCTATCTAAGTACTTCTCTACTACCTTTGTTGCTTTCCTCACTAATTCTAGCTTTTCTCTCGTAACTTTCCCTACTACTCTCACTAACAAACCTGGACCTGGGAACGGTTGTCTGTTATAAATTTCCTTAGGTAACCCTAAATACCTAGCTAGGTCTCTCACTTCATTTTTATAC
The DNA here is from genome assembly GCF_037389425.1 of Stygiolobus sp. CP850M. Lineage (NCBI taxonomy): Archaea > Thermoproteati > Thermoproteota > Thermoprotei > Sulfolobales > Sulfolobaceae > Stygiolobus > Stygiolobus sp. CP850M. The sequence continues at coordinate 24,317 of NZ_JBBHKR010000043.1, read as the reverse complement.
AAGTCGGCTAAAGGTTCAACTATTTTAAATCCCCACATTCTTTCAGTGTCTATACCCAATTGAACTAGGACGTTGTGTTGCGTTTTTATTCCTCCTTGGGTTTCCACCCAGTCGGCTGCAATGGTACCTTGGATTAAGTATTTAGCATTGTACTTCTTAACAAGTTCTGATAATGTATTATAGAAAAGTTGTCTAAATTTTTTCCTCTTCTCCTCAGCGTCTGACATTCCTTCTAGTTCAGATATGAAGTTTTCGCTCACATCAACTACCTGTAAAGGCATAAGGTTTTCCACCATCAACTTTACCTTTTCCGCTTCTTTCTCTCTTAGGAATCCGGTATCTATCATTACGGGAATAACCTTATCGCCAAGAATTCTATAGGCCAATGCAGCTGCAGTGGTACTGTCGACTCCGCCACTTACAGCAGCTATAGTTTTTCCATCTACTATTTGTTCTAATTGTGGTTTTACTTCCTCAATGAACTTGACAGGATCAAACAGCATTTATATAAATGAGTAAAATACTTCCTATTAAAACCTACTATTTATTTACTTGCCTAAGTAAATATCCCTTATTTCGTCAAAATGTAAGTATTTTTTCATGACAATAGTCAATTTTTCGACCTCGTCTTTTACTGCGTCTTCGAAACTTTTCGTGTTAATTTTTACGCCGAATTTTTCCCTAAGGAGCTTTTTACCCCCCTCTGAGAACATCGACCCGTGTATGCTGTAACCTAAGTAATTATCTTTTTCAGCTCCGTCCGGTATATTTACCTCCTTCAAACCCCTTTTAGTTATAATAAACAAGGGTTTTCCATAGTCCAAATACTTGATTCTGCCCCTTCTTATTTCGTAACCGTTTACCGACAAGTCGGTTTCTGATAAAGATACGATCTTATCCCTCTCATAAATCGTTTCCACATCAAGTAGTCCGAGCCCATTTACCTCTCCTTCGCTAATCTCCACGTTATATGGGTCTTTCAGCTTCCTTCCCATGATCTGAAATCCACCGCAAATTCCAAGGACTTGTTTTTTCTTGAGGACTTCGACGAAGCCTTTATCCACTAGATACTTTAAGCTTTCTAACGTGTTTTTACTCCCCGGTAAAATTACTAAATCACTTTTAGCAATTTCAGATGGTCTTTTAATGAACCTAACTGTCGCGTTTGAGTCCTTAAGTGCGTAGAATTCGTTGAAATTACTCATATAGGGATAAGATACTATCACAACATCGAGTTCTCCTTCACCTAAATTTCGGACGTTCATAGAATCCTCAGGCATTATAAGGGGCTCATCAAATAACGGGAGGTAGCCCAAATACCTCATTCCAGTTTTTTCTTCCAACCACTTTATAGCAGGTTCGAGGTATTTTTCTTCCCCTCTGAACTTGTTTATAATGAACCCCTTAACCTTTTTTCTTACTTCTTGAGGTAAAGTCAGATAAGCCCCTAATGCTGAGGTAAAAGCTCCTCCTCTATCTATATCTAAGGTTAATATAATTGGGATCTGTAGTTCTTTCGAAAGTTTTACAGCAGTTATGTCCTTTTCGACAAAGTTTGGTTCGATGCCCCCTGCGGATTCAATTACCATCTCATCCCTAACTAACTCCTTCACTTGAATCCAAGCTTTAGGTAGAAAATGTTCGTAATAATAGGACGCGGAGAAGCTACCCAAAGGTTGGCCCATAAAAACTATTTCTATTCCTCTCCCGTCCGGTTTCAGGAGGATGGGGTTCATATATCGTTTGGGACTTAATCCAGAGCCTATAGCTTGGTAAGCTTGAATAAATGCTATTTCCCCGTAGTCTAATGTAGGATAACTGTTCAATGACATATTTTGGGCTTTAAAAGGGATAGCGGAAAACAGTCTTACTAGACCTGCGGTTATAGTAGATTTTCCCGAGTCACTCATCGTAGAAGCAATTATAATAGCCATACTTATCAGATAATCAGGATGAAGGTATTTAAGGCGATTCTGGCTCAACTTTCCTTTTTCACAATTATCCCTTCTATTTCAGCTCCCTTGGAAGAGATCGCGGGGTTTTCATTTACCGCACCACTAATTGTAGGGGCATTCACTGGTATTCTGGACTTTATATTTCTCTACATTTCCCATTTCTTTTTGGGAAATACGGCGTTCCTTCTCCTGATACCCTTTGTAGAGATAATAAGGGGTTTTCATCATCTTGACGGGCTCTTGGATTACGGCGATGCTCTAATGGTTAAAGACTACCAAAAGAAACTCAAGGTGTTACATGACGTTCAAACTGGATCCGGAGCAATAGGTCTTCTTTTAGTTTATGTGACAATCTTTGTAGTAGCCACATTAAACCTAAAACTTTCTGTTTTTACCCTTTTATCAGCAGAAGTCCTAAGTAGAGCGTCTGCTATATCCATTTTAGCGTTATTACCACCAATTGAAGGCAGCTTTTTAGCTAAGGTCTTTTACGATAAGTTAAACGGTAAATGGTGGAAGTTTATACTCATTCAATTAGAGGCTTTACTCTTTTCCTCTTTACCTCTACTCCTTGCTTATTTATTATTGACAGTCTTCTTCTTCGTTCTGTGTAAGAGGACACTGAAAGGGTCTTCTGGTGATTACGTGGGTTTCGTTATAACTTTATCTTTTCCCATTTACTTATTAGTTGCGGAGAAGATTTGTTGCCAATTCTCTATCTTGCAATTGCTCTTGATCTTGCACTAGGTGAACCGCCCCTTTGGCTTCATCCCGTAGTATGGAGTGGAAAAATTTCTGAAAGATTAATCGTTCCTTATAAAGGTAAAGCTTACGGAATTTTACTTTGGTTCGTATCAGTAATGCCAATACTTGTTATGCTTTCCTTGGTTTTTTTAATTCCAATACCGAGTGTAAAGTTAATTTTGGCTATAATCTTCTTAAAGACTACTTTTTCTATTAAAATGCTCTACACACTTGTCAAAAAGTCAGCTCCAGTCAACGAGGAGTCCAGAAAATATACACAGCAGTTAGTAAGAAGAAATGTATACGAGCTCGATGACGGACACGTTATTTCAGCCGCGATAGAGTCCCTATTTGAAAGCCTTGTAGATGGAATAACTTCTCCCCTATTCTGGTTTCTTTTTCTGGGATTCCCGGGTGCATTGTTACAGCGACTTTCTAATACTATGGATTCTATGGTTGGATATAAAACGCCTGAACTGATTAAACAAGGTTGGTTCTCAGCTAAGGTCGATACATTGCTCAACTACATACCTGCCAGACTTACGTCTCTATTCATGGTTATCTCGGCGTATCTCATGGGGATCAAAGTCAATGGAGTTTTTAAGGAAATCAGAAGAAGTGAAATAGAGAGTATTAATGCCAAATATCCAATAACAGCAGCCGCAATAATCCTGGGCGTAAAACTAGAGAAACCCGGACATTATACAGTGGGAAAGGGTAACTTGCCTACTGAGAACGATCTAAAAAGGGCTCTTAAATTGTTCAAGTTGACTTTGTCTCTTTATCTCTTGATTATCTCAATCGTATATTATTATCTTTACGGCCTCGCCCTCTTTAGCTATCCTTACGGCCTCGTTGAACTGATCAAGTGGTAATCTATGAGTGATCAGTTTCGTCACATCAACTTTCTTTTGGGCTATTAACTCTAACGCTTTCTTCGTATCCTCTTCTACTGCTGCGTTACTTGATATTATTGAGATCTCGCTGTTTAACAATTCACTTATATCGTAATTCAGAACCGTCCCCTTATAAGGAACACCGAAGAGTAGTACGTATCCCCCTTTTCTTACGGCAAAGAGACCGGTAAGTATGGCCTGAGGTGCTCCAGAGGCTATTATAGCGATGTCAGCACCTCTTCCGTCAGTCAACTTCTTGACTTCAGAGACCACATCACCTTTCCTAGAATTTAGTGAATAATCTGCCCCCACTTTACTTGCATACTCGACTCTATAATCGCTTATGTCAGAAGCTATCACTGTTCCTGCCCCTTGTGCCTTAGCCATCATTACGTGAAGTAATCCCATGGGTCCCGCTCCTATCACCAGTACGCTATCTCCCTTGTTAATCCTTACTCTGTTCTGAGCCCTTACCACTGTAGCTAACGGCTCTATAAACGCCCCTTCATCAAAGCTCACATTATCTGGTAAGACTAATATTCCCCCCCTTACTACGTTCCATGCAGGGACTCTGAAGAACTCTGCAAATCCACCGGGATCGAGGTTTGTCTTTCTGTAATAGGGGCACATGGTGGGGCTTCCGTGCGTGCAATAGTAACATTCATAACAAGGGACGTGGTGATGTGCAAAAACCCTCTGTCCCTTACGTAAAAAATCTACGGAAGATTCCTCTATTATTCCTGAAGGTTCGTGTCCCAAAATGGGCTGGGAAGCGGTGTATTGCCCGCATATTTTTTCCACGTCTGTCCCGCAAAGACCGCAAGCTTTCATCTCTACTATGACGTCTCCCTTCTCCTTTATCGTAGGTTTCGGTAGTTCTTTTATTACAGCTTTTCCGTTTTCGAGGACTACAGCCTTCATTAATGATGCTATCGTAAAAGAGATATTAAACCCATCGTTTAGATTTAGTCAAGTTGCAACATAATTCTGAAATTTTCATATATGTAAAAATATTAATAGTAATACCGCGGATCAAAGGTTAAAAATGATTATTTTCGCTTTACTCCCTCTGTTATTATTGTCAGAGAGATTACCGTTACTGGGTTCCAAGTACGTATTTACTGTTAGTGGAATTAAGGTGTATGTAAAAAACTCCGACCTGATAAACGCGTTTATCTTAGGTAAAGATAAGCTAGTAATAACGTCTAAAATTCTAGAAATAGCTCCAAATGAGATAAGAGCGGTACTAGCGCATGAACTCGCACACATGGAGTTGAGGCATTACTTAATAAATAGGGTTTTGTTAGTAGTAACAGTCACAGGAGGGACTATACTAGGCATTTTAAACCAATTTCCCCTTCTCGTGATTTTCCTAATGAGTAGTTTATTAATACAAAGGTATGTACAAAGGAAATTAGAACTACAAGCTGACAAGTTGGCAAGTAAAGTTGTGGGAGTTAACGAGATGAGGAGTCTTCTCCTAAGATACGGAGATAAGTCTTCTAATATATTTTCTACTCATCCATCCGTTGTTGCAAGGGTTTCTAACTTGTCTAGTTAGGCAATAGGTTTTCCGAATAATTCGTCGTTTTTCTCCTCTAAGCTTTCTTCAGTTATCGTCTTTATTAACCTAAAGGACTTCCTCCTCGATAAAACCTTATTGTTGTTTCCGCAAAACGGGCTGTAAATGCATTTAGGACAACCGTCCTCGCAATCGCAACTACCCGTAATATCTTTAGCCACTGAGTACGCCTCTTCTAGCCTTTCGAATAGTAGCTTAGCTACACCACTTCCTCCAACTACAGAGTCGTAAATGACTACGTGACCACTAGGGTAACTTATTCCCGATAAGTCCGTCATACCAGCTCCAGCTACGACTTTAGCAGCTGATATCAGAACGTGCTCTGTTGCGTGGAATGCTTCCATGGCGTCAATTTCATTGAATTCTGGTAGGATAGGGTGTTTTATTAGTAGTCCTTTAGTCTCGTAAGTGAAAGTTATAGGTTCCTTATAATAGATCTCCTCTCTAGGTTTATCCTTCCTTCCCATTAGGTCGTAGATGGCGTAGCCCTCAACTATTTCCATGATCCTTACATTCCCGTACTTTACGGGTAAACCGTATACTTTCCGTTCCTCAAGAGTCTCGATGGACATTAGGTGAGAAGAATAGATAGGCTTAGTATAATAGTCTAAGTCATCTCTTACTCTTTTAACCACAGCCTTGAGCTTATCTAAATCAATTGACTCTACTACATAGTTATGCTTGGAAATTAAGTAGATCGCTCTTGGATAAAGGTCGAATAATGCGACCGGTAATTCTCTCTCTCCGATAGCTTTTCCGCTCTCGTCGTAGATTCTTATGATAGGTCCGGTAGTCCTTATACGTGAAGATCTCACGAAGGGAAGAAGCCTTTGGGTAGGTAAAATAACCTCTCCTTTAATTATCAATACACCCTCCCTTTCCAATAGTTTGAACGCTTTAAGCCAGTTAGACGGTATGGAGCTCACTGATAATTTACCCTTCTCGAGTAGATATGCTGCCGCGTGGACTTTCAGTACTTCGATATTTGTAGGGTCGAAAGTGAGTGGTATTAATTTTCTCTCGAAGAACTCTTTAGGTCTTCTCAAGTAATAGGAGTCTATCGGGTCATCACCAAGTAAGGTAAAAATGTAACCTATTCTGTTTCTTCTACCTGCCCTACCAGCTCTCTGCAAGTATTTTGTGTAACTGGGAGGATTTTGTGCCATAATAACAGCATCAAGGTCTCCTATATCTATTCCTAACTCCAACGTGGAAGTAGCTACAATTCCCTTAATTCTTCCCTTCTTGATTCCGTCCTCTACAGCTCTCCTTTCCTCCTTACTGATTCCAGCCCTGTGAACCATTATGTCAGCACCGAACCTAGACGCTATCTTTGCGACCAGCTCAGCCATTTGTTGGGAATCTGTAAAAACTAAAACCTTTAATCCTTCTTTTATTAGAAATGAAGCTAAGAATGCTGAGATCGTCCACCTGCTTGCTGAACCTATGTTAAGTAAAGCGTGGATCGCTACCCCCTTTCTCCTGAGGGTTCCCTTTACTATTTCCCCTTCTATCCCAAACAACTCAGAAAACAGATATGGAGAAGCGTCAATAGTCCCGCTAGAACTTACAATCTGAATATCGCCGAACTCTCTCAACCTATCGCTTATCATCCTTATATGTGCTCCTAATACCCCTTCGTAAGCATGTACCTCGTCGAATACGAGCAAGTCCGCACCTCTTACCAAGCTTCTAAACCTATAACTCAAGGAAAGTCCAATGTGTATCATGTCTGGGTTTGTAATTAGTATATCAGGAGGGTCTGTATACATCTTGTCCCTCTCTTTATCGGTAGTGTCTCCGTCGAATACCCCTACATTAATTCCCAAGTCTTTTGAAAACTTCATAATCCTATCTAGTTGGTCTCTCGCTAACGCCTTTGTAGGGTAGATAAAGACGCTTCGCTTACCGTTTAGTGCGAACTGTAACGCTGGGATAAGGAAAGATTCGGTTTTACCCGTTCCAGTCCCAGAAATAATTAAGATACTCTTTCCCTCTAGGATCTTTTTTATCGCTTCCTCTTGAAATTTGTAAAGTTTCTTTATTCCTTTTTTCTTCAGTTCTTCTATTAGTTGGGTGTCTAAGTAAGTTAATTGTTCTACTTCGCTTCCCAAGTCGGGCTCTAGAGCTGTTTCTGTATATACGTGTGCAATTTTTATGTTGAAGTAACTAAGCCTTTCCTCGACACGTGATAATAAATAGTCTTGTGACATTTTTCTCACTAACTTTATAAATACCTATAAGCTAAGTGCCTTTAATGTGTAGTGTATCAGGAGTACTTATACTTAAACATGAGAACTACAAGGAGATCGAAGCTAAGCTTATAGAGATTTTGAAGAAAGCTGAAGATAGAGGAAGGGATAGTTTCGGAGTTGCAGTAATTCAGATTGACGGTAAGACTAAGGTAGTAAAGTCAGTCGGAAGACCTTCGTTAAATGAGGAGAAGTTAAAAGGGGTTTTAGATGAAAACAGCAGAGTTGTCATAGCAAATAATAGGGCTGAACCCACAACCGAATATGTAAAGGATAAGAACTATAACGAGATTCAGCCATTTGAAGGAGAACGGTATATCGTTACTCATAACGGCATAATTGCTAATGACTCAGAACTCGAAAAGAAGTACAAAGTCAGGAAGCAAAGTAAGATAGATAGCAGTGTTATTCCTCCCATCTTGGATAAGGCATGGAACGGAGACCTTGAAGTCTTGAAAACGATTCTTCAAGATGTAAAGGGCAGCTTTGCTTTCATAATAGGTGACAAGTCAGATCCCAACACGATTTACGTCGCTCAAAACTTTAAACCTGTTTATATGATGTACGATAAAGAATTAGGGGCTATATTCTTTACCTCTTTAGACGAATATTTCAGTATTAGGCCCTTAGACAGTGTCTTTGTCAGGAAGCTAAATCCCTACTCGATTGTTAAAGTATCAAACAATATGGGAATAAAGGAAATCCCGTTGTTAGATGAGAAACCAAGGAAGAAGGCTTTAGTGATAGCTAGTGGAGGGCTTGACTCGACTGTTGCAGCTACCTATTTACTTAAGAATGGATATGAGGTGACTTTACTCCACTTCAATTACCACCACAAAGCCGAGGAAAAAGAGAAAGAGGCAGTGAAGAAGATCGCTGAATTTTTGCAAGTCCCTTACATGATGATAGACACGGATCTTTTCAAGATTGTTGGACACTCGACACTTCTTAAGGGTGGAGGAGAAATAGTGAAGGACAGAAGAGGTGAAGAAGGAGCAGAGTTCGCACACGAGTGGGTTCCCGCTAGAAACCTAGTATTCTTTTCCGTAGCATTGGCTATTGCTGAGGCACATGGATATGATGCAATAGCCTCGGGAATAAATCTCGAGGAAGCAGGAGCTTATCCTGATAACGAGATGGAATTCGTGAGACTTTTCGCTAAACTATCACCTTATGCTACTGGTCCTAACAAGAAAGTTGACGTGTTAATGCCCGTAGGGAATTTAGTAAAACATGAAATAGTTAAGTTAGGTGTAGAGATAGGTGCACCGTTACATTTAACGTGGAGTTGTTATGAGGGTGGCGAAAAACATTGCGGTAGATGTGGCCCATGTTACATGAGGAAAAAAGCGTTCGAAATTAACGGATTAAAAGACCCAGTAGAATATGAGGGTTAAGTGACGGGATTTTTTCTCTTTATAAGAAACATAGTTATGTAGGTTAGGGGAAACACGTAAAATGACAACACCATTAAGATGTCTAAAATAGACAAGTATAATGTTGTGCCAAACTCGTTCAGTGCTCTCAAATGAACTGGATCAGTAGAATTACCTAGAATTTGAATTATACTTAAGACAAATCCCAGAACATCCGAATATTTTATGCCCTTATAAATTAGGTAAGCGGCAATGGTAAGCAAAACTATGTCTATTATACTACCAACAGTGATTAAAAAAGGGACTTTATTGAGCAAGAGTATTGTACCTAAAATTATTGTTACGTCTGAAGCCAGTATAGGAAAATAGAGCTTCATAATTGTTTAACATCTATGCAAGCTCTGTTTTATGTGTATTTTTTAACTGTTGTTACTTCTTTAGCTTAGCATGAGTTCAGTGAAAGATGAAGTGGAGAGACTAATGAAAGAGAAGGGGTGGATAACCTTTAACGAGCTACTGAAGTTAGTGAACAGACCAGCACCAGAGGTAAACGATGCCCTAATACAGTTAATGAAGGAAAATAAAATAACCAGACATGGTAGGTACTTTCATTATGTTCAAAATTCTTTGAATTAATCGCACTTTCGTTAACTTACTTTAATGCTAGAGTTTTTAATTTACTGACATTTAAAAATATGATATGTACGTTGGTAAACCAATAAAGAGAGTTGAAGATGTAAGGTTAATTACGGGTAAAGGAGTCTACGTAGATGATATCGAATTTCCAGGGATGTTATTTGTTGCCTTTCTTAGGAGCACAGTCCCTCATGCTAGGATAAGGGTTAGGAAAACTCAAGGTGTGTATACTGGTGAGGACATAAATCCTGGAAAGGACTTTCCGATAGCTTCACAAGAGGTTACTTACGTGGGTCAGCCTATTGCGGCAGTAATTGCTAAGGACAGATATGAAGCATATGACATGTTGGAGAGTATTGAAGTTGAGTATGAGCCTCTTCAATATGTCTTGGATCCAGAAGAGGCTTTAAAGGATCATGTAAAAGTGTACTCTAAGTTAGAGAGTAACATTGCTTATAAAGAAACATGGAAAGGTGGAGATGTTGAGAAAGCCTTTAGGGAGGCTGACAAGGTAATATCTGGAAGACTTTACAATCAGAGGGTAATCGCTTCTCCTTTAGAAACAAGGGGTGCCGTAGCATATTATGACGGTACCAAGTTAACCTTCTACTCTTCTACACAATCTGCTCATTACTTGAGGCGTAATTTAGTAAGCTTCTTAGGAATGGAAAACATCCGAGTTATCCAACCTGACGTCGGAGGTGCTTTCGGAAGCAAGATCATTGCTCATCCAGAAGAATATGCTTTAGCCAAGTTAGCGATCATTACTAGAAAACCCTTAAAGTGGATCCCTACAAGGACTGAGGAAATGATATCTGCAGGTCATGGGAGAGACAAGTTCCTTGATTTCCAAGTTGCCGTTAAGAAGGATGGAACAATCTTAGGTATAAAGGGAAGATTAGTAGGAAACCTAGGTGCACCGTATTATGATGCGAACGACGATGAGCTAGGTAATGTAAAGAGCTCAGTTAGAATGCTTCCGGGTTTATATAAGCTGATCGGAGCCGAGATTGACGCTTACGCGGTTCACACAAACATAACTCCCACTCAGTCTTACCGCGGTGCAGGTAGACCCGAAGGTACTTACTTTATAGAGAGAATAGTGAATATAGTTGCAAACGAACTCGGAATAGACCAATACGAAATCAGGTTAAAGAACGTAATAGACTCGTTGCCTTACAAAAACGTTTTCGGCATTACTTACGATAGTGGTGATGTTAAGAAACTTCTTGAGATTGGAAAGAGTTATTACGAAAAGTTGAAGAATGAGGGCGATGGATGTGTAGGTGTTTCTACATATGTTGAAATCACGGCTTTCGGGCCTTGGGAAGTAGCAAGAATATATGTCAAGAGTGATGGCAAAGTGACTCTTGTAACTGGAACCGGTCCTCATGGTCAAGGAGATCCTACCGCTTTTGTTCAGATTGCCGCAGATGTCCTTCAGTTACCTATGGAAAAAATAGAGATAAGATGGGGTGATACAGAGATTATTGAAGACGGAATAGGTACTTGGGGAAGCAGAACGGTGACAATTGGCGGTTCGGCAGTTATTTTAGCTAGTGAAAAGTTGAAGGCTAAACTAATTGAAATAGGGTCCAAACTTCTCAACGCGGATGTAGAAGAGGTAGAATACACTGAAGGGAAAGTTAGACATAAGAAAGACGGTAGAGAGGTTAAATTTAATGATATAGTCCGGAACGCGTATTCAATGGGTGAAAGTCTCGACTTTACAGCTGTATATAAAGTTAACACACCACCTACAACGCCTTATGGTGTCCATTTAGCTAAGGTAACCGTTGACGAGACGGGTAAGGTAAAGATAACAAAGTATATAGCTATTGATGATGTAGGTGTGGTAATAAATCCCTTGCTAGCAGAGGGTCAGGCTATTGGTGGTATATTGCAAGGAATTTCTCAGGCTATACTTGAAGGGGTTGTGTTTAACGATAATGGGGTTCAGATAAACTCTAACTTTACAGAGTATCCTTTACCTACAGCCGTGGAAGTCCCTGAGATTGAGTGGCATTATATTACCTTCGGTAAGTCTCCGCATCCAACTGGTAGTAAAGGAATAGGTGAGGCTGGAGCGGTAGCTGCGACTCCAGCAATTATTAATGCAATTGAACAATGTATAGGCAAGTATATATACAAAATGCCCGTAAAATTTGAGGATCTGGTGAAGTAAGTCTTGCAGAAGCATATGTTGTCTGAAAAGGATAAGAGGGAGTTTTTATCTAGGGTCAAAGAAAAGTATGGTTGGGAATTGGACGGTAAAGTGGAAATAGGTAAGGAAAAAAAGGAAGTATATTATTTCATAGATGGTTTACTATCTTTCTTCTCAGAGGAACTCATTCCTACAATATGTTTGATACAGAAGTTTAAGTTGAATATATCTTCTGTGACTATTGACGAAGGAGCGGTGAAGCATGTGGTTAAAGGTGCTGACTTGTTTGCCCCTGGAATTGTAAGTTACGATTGTGAATGTAAAGAGGGGGATATAGTCTTGGTAAAGACAAAAACCGGTTTACCCGTATCCATAATAAAAGTGGTAATGTCAAAGGAGAAAGCTATGGCTGAAAGGAAAGGAAAGTTTGGAATAAATTTACATTATGTAAGTGACAAAATATGGGAAATGTGTAATGTACGGAGTAGTAGTCCCAACGTATAATGAAGCTGACAACATTAAGGTGTTGATAAAGGAAATCAGGGAGAGGGTAAAGGATGTAGTAGTAATTGTAGTTGATGATAATAGTGGGGATAATACTGCAGAAATAGCTAAGCAGATGGGTGCAGTAGTGTTTGTAAGAACGAACGAGAGAGGTCTAGGAAGTGCCTTGAGGTTTGGGTTAAGAAAGGCTGTTGAGATGGGGCTGTCACATATCGCTACTATGGACGCAGACCTCAGTCACGATCCCTCTTTCTTACCTTCAATGTTTAACGCCAGTTTGAACACTGATCTAGTTATAGGCTCTAGGTACATACAAGGCGGAAAGATCGAAAACTGGCCTTTGAAAAGAAAAATCATAAGTAAGGGGGCGAATTTGATCACTAGGATACTTCTTCGTTCTCCAGTTCAGGATAACACTTCGGGTTATAGAGTCTATAGTGCTAAAGCTGTTGAAGTCGTTTCATCTTGCCAGAACGCTGGTGGTTATGAGTTTCAAATTTGTGCTATATACAAAGTGTTGAGGAATAATTTACGGATTGTTGAAGTTCCGATAATATTCCGAGATAGAGAAAAAGGGAATAGTAAGCTTGATAACGGAAAAATGTTAAGATGGCTTTCTTATGTCATGAAACTATCCTTAGGGCTTACTTCTTAGGGGCTTTTTTAAGTCTTGTTATTTCCTCTTTTAGTTGTTCAATTTCTTTCTTGAGTAAAGCTATTTCATTATCGTGGATCTCGACAGTCTTCTTTAGATGTTCTACACTATCAGGGTTCTCGTTCTTCAACTTTAGGTTATCATTTTCATCTATTTCTACAAAACCAAGCCGATACAATTCCCTTGCGTAACCCTTAGCTGTCTTTGGAGATATTTTAAGTTCTAGGGCTAGATCTTTTAGATTTACGGTTCCCCTTTCTTTTAAAATTGAGATAATATCTTGTAACCTCGGGGTTAATTCCATAATTGAAAAATTATATTAGTTTTACTTTTAAGCAGAAAGGCATAAGATAATAGGGACTAAATGGCATTACTGCTCCGAGAGAATGACGTTGAAAAGGTGTTAAACTATAGGGAAGTTTATGATTCACTAGTCAGAGCTTTTAAACAATTGAATTCTGGTCTCGCCGCTAATACGAAAAGGGTGAGAACGTCGTATCACGGTAGTGTACTAACTTATCAAGCGGGTGGCATAGACAGTTATTTAGGCTTTAAAGTATTTCTCAAAGGTTCTTTCATTTCTATGCTCTTTGACGAGAACGGGGAGTTATTGTTAATAACTGAGGCGGATCTTCTGACCAGAATTAGAACGGGAGTTATTTCAGTAATTGCAGCTGACTATCTAGCAAAACCAAGTTATTCTCACATTACGGTTATAGGTCTCGGGAGACAAGGTCAATTCCAAGTTAGAGCATTTCATGAACTGAAGAAAGGTGTTACTATTAAAGTGTTTAGCAAAGAGAAGCTAGAGTTAGAAGTGAAACAGTTGCTTAAGGACGGCTTTAACGTGATAAAAGCCAAGGATTACAAAGATGCGTGTAAAGATGCAGAAGTGATAGTCACCGTGACGAATTCAAAGGATCCTTTTCTCAAATCTGAATTTCTAGAGAAAGGTGTTCACATTAACGCAATGGGATCTAATTTACCAGAAAGGGTGGAATTGTTTCCAGAAGTCCTCAAAGTAGCATCTTTGATAGTTGTTGAAGATCTACAACAAGCTAAGGAAGAGGCGGGAGACCTAATTTTAGCAGATAAAATGAAGATGTTAGACTGGGATAAAGTTGTACCGATTTCTTCCGTTATAGATGGGCAAATAAAGAGGAAAAGCGAGGACGAAATAACAGTTTTTAAATCCTTAGGGATAGGGCTGGAAGACGTAGCGGTTATGAAAGTATTATATGAAAAAGCTAAGAAAATAGGCTTGGGTACAGAAATAGTGGTGAGGGGTAGATGGTCTCCAGAATCGGAAAAGAAATAGAATTGTCGCCGGTAGAATTAGGCTCACAAACAGCTAAGAAGGTTGAAATAAACTTAGCTAGTGGGACGCCAGATCCAAGAGTTATGCCTCTGAAGGAAATAAAGGAAGCTTATGAAGAAGTAATTGATGAATACGGAAGTAAAGTTCTCTTTTACCCTGGTGCTGGTGGTCAAGAGGAGTTAATAAAGGAAATAAAAAACATCTTATTACCGTCTCTCGACTTATCAGCCAAAGAAAGCGAAATAGTAGTTACGAGCGGAGCTCAACATGCTATGGAGTTATTAGCTAAGTACTTCCTCGAAAACGACACAATAGCTGTAGAAAACCCTACTTTTGTCGAAACCTTTACTCCTCTTAAGCTGAGAAGTAATGTAGTAGTTCCAATTTCTTTAGACTCAAACGGAATTAATGTCGATGAACTTGAGATGTTATTGAAGATAGTGAAGATAAAGCTCCTTTATGTTATACCAAATTGTCATAATCCTGCAGGAGTTAACTTATGTGAGGAGAGAAGGAAAAAGTTAGTGGAGCTGGCAAGTAAATACGATTTTTATATCCTTGAGGATGATCCTTATAAGCCCATAGCTGGAAGTACTCCAAAACCTATCAAGTATTTCGATAAAGAAGGTAGGGTTATTTACATCAGTTCTTTCAGTAAAATAATAGCCCCTGGATTAAGGATAGGGTTTGTTATAGCTAGGGAGGATATATCACAAAAACTGGCTTTACTGGAGCAAATGGACTTCTCAACTTCTACGATAAATCAATACGTTGTAGCTAGGCTTATAAGAAAAGGTATCGTGACAAGTAGGATGAAATCGTTATCGGAGCATTACAGAAAGAAGATGAGTGTCCTTACAGATTCGCTTCAAAACGAAGGTTTTAAAGACTTTAACCCTCCAAAATGCGGGTTCTTTCTACTATTAGACTTAAAGAAGGACTCATGGAAAGTGTTTTTAGAAGCGGTGAAACTAGGGCTCAGCTTCGTTCCGGCAAGGACTTTCTTCTTAAGAGGCGGTGAGACGATGGCTAGGTTAAGCGTATCTGTAGCTACAGAGGAACAAATAGTTGAAGGTGTAAAGAGACTTAAAAAAGCATGGTTATACGCTTAGATCCTAAATATCTCTTTCTCGAGCTCATTCATGATTACAGACTTTCCGTTTTTAATGTAAACCATATCTTCAATCCTTATGCCGAACTTTCCAGGAAGGTATATCCCAGGCTCGATAGTGAACGTCATGTTATTTTGTAAGTTTCTCTTGTTGTCGGGAGATATATAAGGTTCTTCATGAACGTCTATTCCTATGCCGTGGCCAGTTCTATGAATAAATTTGTCTCCATATCCGTAGTAAGATATTAGTCCTCTAGCAATCTTGTCAACTTCGCAAGCTTTTATACCTTCTCTTGTGGATTCTTCAGCTTTCGCTTGAGCTTCCTTGACTACCTCATAAATCTTCTTTACTTCCTCGGTAGGAGTTCCTAAAAAGGCGACTCTCGTAGTATCTGTTGAGTATCCTTTGTATTTCACGCCAAAGTCGAATATTATAACCTCACCGTTTCTAACTTTCTTACTGGTAGAACGGAGGTGGGGCATCGATGTATTACTCCCGGAAGTTATGATAGGTTCGAATGAATATCCGTCAGCTCCGTTTTCGATAAACCTGTGTACTAAGTATGTAGAGATTTCTCTCTCCGTCACTCCCTCTTTTGCCATTTCTAATGTCTCAAGGAAGGACTTTTCGGCGATCTTAAGTCCCTCTTTCATAATGGCGATCTCCTCATCATCTTTAATTATTCTTACCTCTCTCATTATATTACTAGCCTTTATTAGGCGAGAAGGAGAAAACGAATCTAAAATGTCTATGGTGAAGGCAGACCATAGCGTGTCGTCAATAGCTATACTTTTACCTTTCTCTATATTCAGCTTTTTGTAGGGGTTTTCTCCATCGTTATAAGAAACCACGTTAAAGTTCAGTTTTTCAAGCTGTTCCTCGTAAATTTTCGGAGCTAAAAAGTAAGTGTCCCATTGACTAATGATAAGAAATAAAGGTCTTTCCATCTGTTCTTCTGAGAACCCACTTAAATAGAACATATTACTTCCGGGACCTAGCAACATGTAGTCAACGTTGTTTTTAACCATTAACTCCTTTACTTTTGCCACTCTATTCATACACTTTTATTCTCAGGGAGAAAGTATTAAAGTAAATGAAAATACCACTAGTTTACTCCGAGACATATCTTCTTCATCAACATCCCTCTAGTCACGCTGAGAATCCCGAAAGATTAAAGACTGTGTTGTCAGTCCTGAAAGAGAATCCTATTATCTCTCCAGATCAAGTAGGTGAGGACGAGCCAAAAGTCGTTCATGACGATAACTACGTAAATCTAGTAAAATTATCTTCCAAGAGAGGAGAATGGTTAGACGCCGATACATATACTAACGAACACACGTGGAATTCTGCATTGTTAGCGTTAGGCGGAGCGTTAACAGCATATAAAAATAAGGGTTTTGCTTTAGTTCGCCCTCCGGGTCATCACGCGGGTAAATCAGGTAGAGCTTTAGGAGCACCTACTTTAGGTTTTTGTATCTTTAACAACATAGCTTACCCCATCTTGAAATTGAAGTTGAAAAGAGTAGCTATCATAGACTTTGACGTTCATTATGGCAACGGTACACAAGAAATCTTCTGGGAAAACCCAGATGTCGTGCACATAGATATTCATCAAGATCCTCATACCCTTTACCCTGGGACCGGTTTTCCTGACATGATAGGTGGGGGAGAAGCTAAAGGTACAAAGGTTAATCTCCTTTTACCACCACTGGCTGGGGATGATTTATATGAGGATTTATTCCCTATAATCCAATCAATATTAGACGACTTTAAACCGACACTCATAGCATTTTCAGCCGGTTTTGACGCCTTCGAAGATGACGGATTGGCTAGTATTAGGGCTACCGAAAGGACTTATAATGCGTTAGGCATTTTAGGACATAGAAACAAGTTTTACGCCGTATTAGAGGGTGGGTATAGCGTAGGTTTGAAGAGGGGCATAAAGGCTTTTGTAGAGGGGTTAGAGGGTGAGAAAAAGGACTATGCGGGTACTAAAAGTGCTGATAGAACGAGAAGTAAATTTGCGGAATTCCTCTCTACAGAAAAAAGGATCTTAAGGGAGTACTGGAAGATCTAGCATTGGTAGTAGCACTGAAGAGCTAGATTATAAGCTGCGTTATAATCTCTTTCGGACTTAAATCCGCAGGCAGGACATACAAATAAAGGTCCCATTATTTCTCCTTTCTTATATCCGCACTTAGAGCAGATCTTGCTTGTATTAAACGGAGATAACCTCCTATACCTAATTCCAGCATTGTACAGTCTTTCTTCCAACATCTCCTCAACTACTCTTAGGGCTTGACCTGCCTTACCTTCAAATAGTTTTAAGTCTTCTAATGCCACGACTTTTGGCTCAAGTTCATCTATAAACTTTACTGCCTCATCTACGATTCCTTTTATTTTCGATCTCATGTTTTTAAGTTCTGGCAAACCTTGTGGATCTCCTAAAATTTTAATCATTTCGTTTATTATGACTTCATTACCCCAGTACCTTACTTTCCAAGGTGTCGTCCCCCTGATTGCCACGATAGTAAACAAATGTCTTACACCGATATCCACACCCACGACTGTCTTTGGCTTTTCATAAGCAAGGTATACTTTGATTCCGTCTGTGAAATCCACTATAGCGTAGAGAGGTATTCCTTCTCTATCGGACTTAACTAGAGCGTTAACTTCAGCTATCTTGATTAAATTTCCGTTGTTTATCACCTTCAGCGGTCCATATCTTATTTCATTAGACTGTAGAGCTTGATAGTACAATTCCTTAGGTATATCCCTAGGAGGTGGTCCGTCTTTCACTATTTTAGCATAAGCTCTGGCGAATTGGATTGAGCTATATATTGTTTTTAGCTTACCATAGTCTAAAATTTTAGCTTCAACTATCTCTTCTTTTGGCATAAAATAAATTTCTCATCTAGTTTATTTAAATTCTTTAATCATTTAACAATCTGATTACTCTTCCCAATTCAACACTTTCGACGTCTCTATTAAGATAATATCCTACCGTAGAAGAGAAGACGTAATTTCCGTACTTGTACACTTTATAATATTCTTCCATCTCTTTAATCCTCTCCTTATTATAGTAGTGAGCGAAGTAGACTACCGGTCCCTCTATTTCATTAAAAGTAAGGAGAGCCGAATTTAAGCTTGAAGAGAACTTACTTAAATTATCTATTACTTGTTTGTAAACTCTTTCTATCCCTTGTTGAGAGCTCTCTAAGGCCTTAACTAACTCCAGAAAGAATAGATAGCTATCCGTACTAGGGTAATCTGGCTGGCTGAAAGCCTTCCTGTTTATTGAACCGTTATGAGCGAAGTAAAGGTCATGGGTCTTAGTTTTCATGTGGTAGGGGTGGTTATGCCTTAACCCTATAAGGAATTCTTTCCCAGCCTTTCTAGCGTGGATTATACCGGTAACCCTATCACCTTTTAGTAAGTTAACAATATTGTAAAAGAACTCATCCTCGTATATTGGTTCCGGAGATTTATAATAGACTAGCTTGTGTTTACCGTTTATTTCAATTATCGCCGATATTCCCCAACCGTGAGAATGTGAGATATATTTAAAATAAATGTCATTTTTAGTAGCATTTACGAAGGCCTTAATCACTTCTAGCTCGACTTTCTCTTTTACGTCGAATGCCAGTAATCTACACATCCATTATAAAACCATCAAAAGCTATATTATATCCTTTAGCCAATTTTCTAATTTCATCTTCTATTTGAGCGGGAATGTGAGTGAGAATTAGTTTCTCTCTCGGAAAAAGCTCCATGAGTTGTTTAAGGGACGTATGCCCCCATTTTGAACAATCGTCTATACAACTGCTCTCGTGGATTACTAAGTCTACTTTTTCGGACTCTTTAAGAATGTCTTCACAAGGTTCAGCTGTGTCTCCAGTGTAAAGTATTTTCTTCTTACCGTCGGAAATTACATACGCTACATCATATATGCTATGACATCCTTTTATAGAGTAAACTTGAAGTTCACCTACTTCCGCCGAAGGCAAATCAGATTCTATTACTTCAGCGTATATGTTATTTCCGCTTTTTATATACGTGTTAAGGACTTCCGTGAGCCCCTTAGGGGAATATATCCTCAAGGTCTGTAATCCCTTCAGTTTTCTCTGGACTAGATGGTCGAAAATTCCGTTAAAGTGATCGATGTGTAAGTGTGTAATGAATAATGTCGAAAAGTCCAGTAATCCCATATCTTCTAACTTAAAATTAGCTCCAGTACCCATGTCTAAGACTACGGAATTTTTTTCTCCCTTTACGTAAATACCCGCTTTCATTCTCTTGCTCCCGAAGGTGGCTCCAGCACCAGTCCCTAAGAATATGATCTTCATTTCACATCATCTCGTTCTTCAATACTTACCAAATCATCACAACATAAACCTATACACTTGTGCCCTTCTTCTTTTTCTTCGGTTTTCTTGATTCTAAGCTTCTTCCTCAATTAAACTTTTCACCTCCTCTAACCTAGGACCTAAAGCTCCAATCTTAGTGGTCGAATACGCTGCAATTATGTTAGCTATTCTTACTGCCCTCTCAATTTCATAACCTTTTTCTAAATACACAGCCAACGTCGCGTTAAATACATCACCAGCACCAGTTGTGTCAATAGCGTTAACCTTCATTGTTTCCACTCTTATTCTCTTATTCCTCATCCCTATTAATGCACCTTTTTCTCCTAATGTTATTATTACAGCCTTTTTTACTTTTTTTAACAACACTTCGATACCGTAATCTAGATCGTCAGCACCACTCAACTCTTTAAATTCCACTTCATTGGGAGTGAGGATGTCTACATAGTCCAAGATTGAAATATCGTTAAGAGTCGCAGGAGCTGGATTTAAAATTCTCAATCCGTTAAACTCTCTCAAAGCCTTTTTCACAGTGTCTTCCCTTATTTCTAACTGCGTTAGCACTACTTCACCTTTTAATTCACTGTTTAAGTCTTCAGGTAAAAGAAAGATATTCGCACCTCTGTTTACCACTATCATATTCTGACCGTTCTCGTTTACAATAATATATGCTGAGCCGGTAGGTGCATTCTTTATTTTAACATATCCCACGTCTATCTTTTCGTCTTCCCAAAAGCTTATTGCCCTTCTGCCGTACTCATCATTACCTACAGCCGCAATCAATTTAACTTTAGCTCCTAATCTTGATGCCGAGACAGCTTGGTTAGATCCCTTACCGCCGTGGCTTATATAAATGTCTTTGATGAAGACAGTCTCTCCTTCTTCAGGGAATTTATCTACCTTTAAGATGAAGTCCACGTTATAACTTCCAACGACAGTTATCATTTTGTCAAAGCCCTCAATTTGCCTATTAATTCCTCGCAACTATAAGCTGTCAGATAAGCTCTTCCACCTTCAATTATCACATCCCCGGTCTTACCACTGGTAGTAGGTATTATTTTTCCTTCTTCAGCTTTTTTCAATAGTCGATCTGTAACTGTTAAGGATAATACTATCTTTTTGTTATACTTTCTAGCTACTTCAGTAACTTTATTGTTTATATTAACTAATATCGGTCCGTCAAGTTTTAGCTTATCAAGGTATCTGATTATCCCTCCAGCAAGGCTCGCAATATCTCCGTAACTTGTTGCTACTGCAAGATTCGACTTATCCTCCTCATCTAATAAAGTAGTAATTAACTCTGGTTCCTTTTCAATGTTCCATAGTATTTTCTCAATAGTACTTCTTGCTTGTTCTCTCTCTACTATTCTTTCTATAGGGGCGAAGGGATCTACCGGACCGTGCCCTTTTCCTAGGGATAGGGAGAACTTTATGCTTTCATTAACATAATTTTTAGCTAGCCTCACGGCGTTCTCTAAGGTCTCTCCTTTAGCCAGATAGGCTGTAATTGCGGCTGAGAACACGTCTCCGCTTCCATGTGTGTTAGTAGTATTTACCTCTTCTCCCCTTAGGGTTATTACGTTTCCGTTAATTATAGCAGCATCAATTCCCCCTAAAGTAGATCCTCCTTTAACAACAACGTTCACGCCTTGTTCCTCATAGATTTTTTTCGCTGCTTTCATCAAATCTTCCATACTATTTATCTTCTGGGACGTGAGCTTCTCGGCTTCAAACTTGTTAGGTGTCGTAATAAGGGAATGTTTCATAAGGCTTTTCAAAGCCTCAACGGTGTCCTCAGTTACGAGTTGATCTCCGCTCTTGGCTACCATCACTGGGTCTAAAACTAGTTTTATTGAATACTCCAAGATTTTTTTCTCTACTAGTTTAACTATTGATGAGTTAGCTAGCATACCTGTCTTGGCAAATTGAGGTGAAAGATCTTTCATTACTACGTCAAACTGTGCTTCTATGAAATCTAAAGGTACCTCTAAGACTTTATAGACTCCTTGAGTGTTTTGAGCTGTCAGTCCAGTAATAATTGTAGTTCCGAAAACTCCTAAAGAAGTGAAGGTTTTTAGATCTGCTTGTAACCCAGCCCCTCCACCAGAATCGCTTCCAGCTATAGTCATTACGGTAGGTCTTTTTCTGGTTTCCATATTGTGTAAAAACTCTGGCAATCAAAATATAAAATAATAACAGACGTTTTCACTTGTTTTTCCTAGACTCTGGGCATATTACGTTAAAGATGCAATAACTGCATTCCCAGTTATATCGGGGGGTTTTCAGCAATTTGATTGTCTCCTCTACAAGTCTTATCACTTCGTCGTCCTCAGCCTTATTACGGATACTGTATTCCGTTACTCTATCCGGGGTAATGTAGACTAGGATCCCTTCATTGGCGTCGAAAAGCCACAAGTATAACCTCAACTGCTGTTTATGATGTTCTAACGGTAAGCCTTTATCAGCTCTAGCTGTTTTAATTTCTATAACTATTTTCTTTTCTCCCTCAATGATCGCGTCTGCTCTGCCTTTTATTTTGTACACGTCTTGAGCTAATGTAACTTGCTTCTCACTTTCTACTTCCAACTTTGCATTAAATTTCTCAGCTAGGAATTTCTCCAGCCCTTCATGGACTAAATCCCCGAGAATTGCAGACGGTTTAATCGACTCTGCTAAGGAAAGTTCCTTATATTTTTCTTCGTATTTTATCTTAAGAGCACATCTAACTAGATCTGTGACGTATAATACTTTATCCTCACGCTTATGTGATAATGTGTCAATGATTTTTGAATTAACTAACTCATCTATTATCATCTCTAGACCTCCGATGTTATTTTTCCACTCCTCTCCGTCTTTATCCAGACCTTAGGTGCTCTGACGATTTCCATAAATAGTGCTGTTAAATTTAAGAGAACAACGAAATTCATGTAAATGAGTGATAATATTGAGTAATAGGATTCAATAAGATGTTTTCTTGAAATAGTGACGGTTACTATGAAGGAGATAAACGAGGCTGCTGAAACGAAGGATGCAGCTATAACAAACAGAGATGTGGAGTAGATTAACACTAATGAATAATTAACTAAATTCAATACCATTAATAAAGGCGTACCTATGAGTAAGAATCCGTCTATTATTTTAGGGTCTAGTTTTTTGCCTTGGGGCAATCTTATCGTTACTTCGAAATGTCCCCTATACCATCTTAACCTTTGTTTGACCAACCATCTTAGGCTGGATGGTACTTCTCGCCAGGCTATTATCATAGGGTCATATTTTATTTGAAAACCTTGAGAGATTAAGGATATACTTAAGTCGAGGTCCTCGGTTAAGGTGAACTCATTCCACCCTCCTATTTTCTCCAGCGTTTCTTTCCTTATGAAAGTACAAGTCCCTTCAAGGGGCACAAATAAGCCCAAGCGTGCCCTACCGGCAATAGAGTATTCATGGAAGAGTTCTTCAATACTCGCAAACCTTGTCACAATATTTTCCGTTACGTTAATCGGTATTAGTTTCCCTTGTACAGCAACCACCTCATTCTTATCAAACCAAGAAGATGCTTGGTTTAAGACATCTAATTTCGGAACTGTATCGGCATCAAAAATTCCTATAATTTCATTATTGGCTATTTTTAATGCATAATTCAGAGCCCTACTTTTCCCGTTAGGTACTTTAGGCTGATCTAACTTAAGACATTTTATGAAATCTCTACTGTAAGTTTCTTCGTATTGTTTACATACTTCATACGTTTTGTCAGTAGAACCGTCCTCAACTACTATTATTTCGTATTTGGACTTATCGTACTCTTGGTTTATCAACCTATCTAGAAGTCGCGGTAGGACTTTTTCCTCGTTTTTAGCGGGTATAATAATAGAAAATGTCTTGCCAGAATAGTTCGTGTGTTTTGTAGGAGACCATGTGAAACCATACATCGCTAAAAGTGAATTATAAACACTCCAGCCTGAGACTAAGATACTGAATATGGCAATGATGTCATCTAGCATTAATTAAACACTGTCTTATCTTGTTTAAAATTCTTTTGTGAGGTAATACACATGGGTCTTATTACGTTAAAATACCTTGATACGATGCGTTCTCCTTTAAATCGTTTCTCCACACAGATCATAAGTATGAAAAACACGTTTAAAGAGATATTAGGAGATTATGAAGTAAAGGGAGGAACAGTCCAAGCTGTAGGGAAATTTATCGCCTTCGGACTCGACGATCCTTTTCACATAACTACTATCTCTGGATTTGCAATCTACGGAATAGGAAAGTTAATGGAAAGACGCACTAACTACGGGCTCAGAATGGCGTACAGAGATATTCAAGAGCTGAAAAGATCCTTAAGGGAAGCAATAATGGACATAACCACAATGAGATTTTAATCCTTGAGAGAAGAGTAAAGTTATGGAAGTTAAACCGCTAGCCTTCGAAAGCTTAGGGGTAAGATCTCAAGCTACACTTATAGAGACTAATGACGTAAGAATTCTGGTAGATCCTGCTGTTTCACTTGCTCCGAGGAGGTATAATTTACCCCCTCATCAATTAGAAGTTGACAGACTAGGCGAGCTAGCTAAAAAAATCTTTGAGGTTTCTAATGATGTTGATGTAATCATTGTTACTCATTACCATTATGACCATCATGATCCAGGGTACGTAATTCCTATTGATATTTACGACAAAAAAGTACTTTTTATCAAAGACCCTCAGAATAACATAAACCCTAGCCAAAAGTTCAGAAGAGCTCCTAGATTTCTAA